>JABUTE010000076.1 GCA_021443825.1 Bacillota bacterium | reverse complement strand
TCCTCACCGCCCAGTTTTCCGGGAACGGGCAAAACATCTCCGGGAATCACTTTCTTGATGGATTCGATGACGAAGGGTGTCATCTTCTCATCGTTCACAACAGGATAGGTGGTGCTGTCAAAGCCGCTGAATTCATAGGTCGTGCCATACATGGCGCTGATACCGTCAAGAAAGGCGATCAGCTTGCTTCTGACCAGCTCTCTTGCCTGCGGGGTCAGGGTCCTGCAGGTTCCGCCGATCTCGCAAAGATCCGGGCAAATATTCGTCGCTGTTCCGGCGTGCATATAGTTGATCTGAATTACATGAGGCTCCATTGCATTGATCTTCTGCACAAGACCGGCCACCATGTTGTAGAAGGTATTTCCTGCCTGCAGGGCATCGATCGCCTTGTAGGGCTCGCTGCCGTGGGAAGAAACGCCGTGGATCTTGATCCGGAAGGGATCGGGGAAGGATGAGATGGGGCCTGCTTCGACGGAAACAGAGCCGACCGGGAATTTGGAGCTGATATGGGTTCCAAAGGCAAAATCGACATGGGGATCTTCCATAACGCCCTCTTCGACGCAGATATTAGCGCCTTTGTCTTTCACTTCTTCTGCCGGCTGGAAGATGAACTTGACCTTACCGTTGATCTGATCCTTCATCTGAACCAGGATCTTGGCGGCTCCCAGCAGAGACGCTGCATGGCAATCATGACCGCAGGCGTGCATGATGCCGGGGTTCTTGGAGGCGAACGGCACGCCGCTTTCTTCCTGAATGGGAAGAGCATCGATGTCTGCCCTTAAAAGAATGCATTTTCCGTCGGGATTGCCTTCCAGCACCGCGGTAACGCAATACTGGGAATAATCCGTTTTCGGCTCAAGCCCGATTTTACGCAGCTCATTGGCGATCAGCTCGGCCGTGCACTTTTCCGTTCCGGCAAGCTCCGGATTGGCATGGATCGTTCTGCGAATATCGATTACTTCCTGTTCTACTTTTTTTGCAATCTCTTTTATCGTTGTCATGTTTATTCCTCCTTGCTTATACGCATGGGCTGATCGTCAGCGCAAGCTGATGTTCACTTTTTCCCCTTCATCCCCTCTTCTCGAAAAGCCCGCCTTCAAATACGATATCGTTTCCGTTTTCATCTTTATAAAATGATACCTGTTCGGTGCCGGTCTGCCGAAAGCCCAGCGACTGTAATAAGGCTACCGATGGGATGTTTTCCAGGGCGGTTCCGGCGGTGAAGGTGTCGATGCCCATTTTCTGCAGGTGCTGCAGCAGAGCCGAGATGCTTTCTTTGGCAAAGCCTTTTCCGTGATAGGTGGAGTCAAAACAGTAACCGAGCTCGTAGCTTTCAGGCCGGCGGTTGAAGGCGCAGTAGCCGATGACCCGCTCGCCCACGCAGACGGCAAAAAACAGATGGTCCGTTCCGGCCCGGTTTGCCGCGGCCCATTTGGCGATGCGGCTTTGTACGGCGTCATCGTCCGTGCAGGACGGCCGGTCAAAGAGGGCATACTCCGACCGGGCAAAATCGACCCAGATGTCTTTGATGCTGTGCCAATCGTCTTCAGTGATCAGCCGGATGGTCGTCCGTTCGGTTTTGATAAGCATTTTCGTTTCCTCCCGTTGGGCATGCCGGCCGCAAAGGTGCTGCTGCAAAGGCTCTGCTGCAAGGGCGAGCGCCCCGCCCTGCCGCGATCGTTATTCGCTTTTCTGCGCGTCTTCCAGAATGGCGAGGCGCTCTTCCAGCGCCTGCACCTGCTTTCTTAAGCGCCGGATCTCGCGGGCCTGCCTTGCATCCCGCACGCTGGAAACGACTCCCGCCGCGATCTTAACGGCGACAACGCCGCTGGCAACAACGGCGGCCATCTTCATGTCCCGTTCGATGGCTTTTCGGTTCAGATCTACATTAAAAGTCATGGTGTGCCCTCCTCTGTCATATCATATGCTCTATTTTACCCCGTTTTGCGGGATCTGTTCAAATAAATTCAATACCCTGCCCTTTCGCGGCGGCAGCTTCCGCCTCGGTCAGCTGTCTGCAGGCCTCTTCGTCGGAAAGCAACGCCTTCAGCTCCTCGTAGATCTGATCGGCCTTCGGCGGGCAGCCGGAAATCGACCGCTCAAAATCTGCGCAGCAAAGCCCTATTCCAAGGGCTCCTGTTTTGCCCCGGTTGGCCTGGCCGATGCTGATCCTGCAGGGCAGCTTTTCCAAAAGGCCCTCGTCCTTTAGCCTTGCCAGAGCACCCATCAGCATGCCGTAGCAGGCACTGCACGATTCTACCTCTTCTACCGCATAGCGGATCGAAAGCAGCCTGCGCTCGGCGGGAACCTCTTCAAATTCCGTACCCTCCAGGGTTTTGATCTGCGCCTTCGAAAGGTCGCTCGACCCGCAGCCCAGATCTTCCGCCATGGCAATATACGGGATCTCAGACACCTCATAGCCCAAAAGCGCCGCCCCGTAGGCATCGGTCAGCACCGGATCCTTTGCCACCATCACGCAATTGCGCACCAGCGGGTTTCCCCCATCCTCCAGATCCGGATCGCCGCAGATGTGATCCACCACGATGAGCTGGGGCTTCAGATAGGTATTGAGGTGGGCGATGGGCTTATGCAGCCCGCAGGCATGAAAGCGCCTCTTTTCCCCATTGGGAAGAAGCCCCTTCAGGTTCTTCAGGGCGCAGCTCATCTTCGTCTGGCCGTGGCCCTTTAAGACCGGCACGTTGATCAGGTAATCGATCCTTTTAACGCAATCGCAGACGGTCAGCTCCATGCCGGCGCAGTCTGCCGTATGAGCCGTATCCTTTTGGGCATCGAACAAAGGCACGCCGTACTCCTGCGAAAGCTGCCGAAAGCCGCAATATTCAAAGGCATCGGAGGTAACATCTCCCACCCACGAGCCCTCATAGATGGCGATATCGTTAAACCCGTGCTCGTGCAGGTATTCGATGATGCCGGCCACGATCTCGGGATGGGTCGTCGCCCCGAACTTTGCGGGAACCGGCGCCATCAGGTTGGGCTTGATGCCGATGTGCATGCCCGGCGAAAGCTCCGCTGCGATATCGGCCGCCTGCAGAAGGCGCTTCGTCATATTCTTATAATCGGGCCCGTAGGCCTTGAGGATCTCGTTGGTCTTCATAAATCTTTGCGGCGGCAGGTCGCGCCACCCTCTTCAAAGGATGCTCTTCCGTTCATTTCTATGGTATCTGTCCGGCTGGCGATAGTCAACCCATATCGCATTTTGCCTGCAAGGCGTCGGAAGGGCTCTCTTTACCGCATAAACATAAAAAAGACGGTGCTGCCCCTTTGCAGCACCGCCTTTTTCTGTCGGTCCGGGGCAGGCGCGAAGAATCCTTCGACGCAAAAGCCTTTCCCGGCGTTTATTCTCTTTCCAGCAGATACATTTCATCGATAAAATGGGTGCGGAAGGTCATGGTGCCCTTCCCCTCCCGGCGGGTCTGCGCGGCGGCCCGTTCGCCGCAAAGAGCCATTGCCCGCATGCAGCAGGCTGCGCTCTGCAGGCTGTTTTCGGCGGCCAGATAGGCAGCCAGAAGGCACGATTCCATGCAACCGGTTCCGGTGATCAGAGGCATCATTTCGTCTCCTCCCGGTTCTTCGAAAACGGTCTTGCCGTCGGTGATGATATCGACGGCGCCGCTGGCGATGACCATACACCCCAGCTCCTGCGCCAGGCGCATGGCTGCCGCCCGGGTCTGCTCAAGAGCCGATGCCGCCGCGTCCACCCCGGTCACCGTAGCGCTGTTTTTCGCCAGCGCTTCGATCTCTGAGGCGTTGCCCCTGATGCAGGAAGGCCTTCCGGCAGCGACCAGCTCCCGAAAGCTTTTTCTTCGAAAGGAAGAGCCTCCGCAGCCCACCGGATCGATGACGATGGGATGGCCGCATGCCGCTGCTGTCTTGACCGCAAGCTTCATCGCCTGAAGATCTTCCAAAGCCCCCAGATTGCATACCAGCGCGCTGCAGCCCTGCTGGATCTCTTCCATCTCTTCGGGATGATGGGCCATGGTGGGAGATGCGCCTGCCGCCAGCAGCAGGTTGGCACAGTCGTTGACGGTGGTATGATTGGTGATGCACTGCACCAGAGGCCGCAGGCTTCGCACCTTTCGGCTCATTTCCGATGCATCGGTCTCATGTAAGATCATGGTTTCTCCTGTTTAACGATCCAGTTCTCTTTGAAAACGCTTCAAAACGCCTGCCTTATCCAGCGCCGTCACGATCACCGCAGCGATCACCGTTCCGCCGCAGGTGCTGACCAGAAACGGAACGACGAAAGTAAAGAGAGCCGCCGCCTTGTTGCCCATGACGAAGGCTGCTACCGGGTAGGCCAGCATACCGCCGACGATTCCGGTTCCGACCACTTCGCCTGCATAGGCAGCCCACAGCTTCTTGCCCAGAGTCTGATACAGCAGCCCTGCCAGCAGGGCGCCGCACATGCTGCCGGGAAAGGCTAAAAGTGTGCCCAGCCCGAAGAGGTTTCGCAGCAGCGAGGCCAGAAAGGCCGCCAGGACCCCGTAGCCGGGCCCCAAAAAGACGGCGGCGCATACGTTTACCATATGCTGCACCGGAGAGCACTTGCTTCCCAGCACGGGAAAGCTGAAGGTGGAGCCTACCACGGCGACGGTGATAAAGAGTGCGGTAAGGGTGAGTTTTCTGATGTTGCTTTTCATTTTTTACTCCTGTCAGGTGACCGGCATTGCCGCAGCCTTTGGGAGCCGTTATCGCTGCCCTATTTCCGGGCCCGGTATTCGCCTTCGATGGCGAAGGCGTGGTTCATGGGGCCGGAGCCTTTGCCAAGATCCAGCATGGCCGCAAGGGCTCCGGAGATGTAGTTCTTGGCATAAAGAACGGAAGCCTCCAGAGAGCAGCCCTTCGCCAGGTTAGAGGCGATAGCGCTGGATAAGGTGCAGCCGGTGCCGTGGGTGTTGGGATTGTCGATCCGCTTTCCTTTGAACCATTGAAATCCGTCTGCCTTGTAAAGCAGATCGTTGGCATCGCTGATCTTATGTCCTCCCTTTAAAAGAACGGCGCAGCCGAAAAGCTCATGGATCTTCTTTGCCGCTGCGACCATATCCTCTTCGGTATGGATGGACATTTCAGATAATACTTCCGCTTCCGGAATATTGGGCGTAATAACGGCAGCCAGAGGCAAAAGCTCTGCCTTCAAGGTGCCGATAGCATCCTCGGAGATCAGTCTTGCTCCGCTGGTTGCTACCATGACGGGGTCGACGACGATGTTTGATGCGTCATATTCCTTCAGCTTTGCTGCGATGGTCCGGATCAGCGCGGCGGAAGAAACCATTCCCGTCTTTACTGCGTCAGGACGGATATCCGTAAAAATACTGTCCAGCTGCATGGCAAGAAACTCAGGTGTTACCTCCATGATTCCTGTTACGCCGGTGGTATTCTGCGCGGTAAGAGCCGTGATCGCGCTCATGGCATAGACGCCGTTGGCGGTCATGGTCTTGATATCTGCCTGAATTCCGGCGCCTCCGCTGCAATCACTGCCTGCGATCGATAATGCTGTATACATGATAGTTCCTTTCTGTGTGCATTAACGTTTTATTAAGCGATACAAGGTGGTGCCCCCAATGTACCGCGGGGTAACGATCGTTCGATGGGCTTTTAGCAGAAGGTCTTTAAGATACCGACCAGATCCTCTGCCGCCTGCTTTTTATCGGGCTTTGCAAAGATGCCGCTGACGACGGCAGCCCCTGCGATGCCCGAGCCCGCAAGCTTTGCTGCATTGCCTGCATGAATGCCGCCGATGGCGACCACGGGAATCTGCACGCTGCCGGTGATCTCCTTTAAAAGCGCCATATCCATCGGCTTTGCATCCTTCTTGGTGGTAGTGCCGAAAACAGCGCCGCTGCCCAGATAATCGGCTCCGGCAGCCTGGGCTGCCTTTGCCTGCTCTACCGTCTTTGCCGTGACCCCCAGGATCTTATCCGGGCCCAGCAGACGGCGAGCCTCTTCGGCCTGCAGATCGCTCTGACCCACATGGGCTCCGTCGGCGCCGATCTTCACCGCAAGCGCGGCGTTGTCGTTGATGAGAAGCGGCACTCCGTAGCGGCGGCAAAGAGCCAGCACCTGAACAGCCTCTGCTTCAAAGGCCTCCTCGCTCAGATCCTTCTCTCGCAGCTGCACCATGGTGACTCCGCCCTTTAACGCATCCTCCAGATCGTCGAGAAGCGACCTCTCCGGAGCGACCCAGGCCCTGTCGGTAACGGCATACAGCAATAGTTGTTCTTTTTTCAGCATAATAAGACCCCCGAACAAAAAGCGGTTGTCCGGGGGGCTGCAATAGCGTGGTATGCGATCACTTCCTACGCTGCAATTACGCAGATCAGGTTCATCGGGTCTGTTCTCAGCCATACGGCACCCCGGGACAATTGTTATATACAGTATATCACAAAGCCCTTGCTTTTCGCAAGAAAATACTGTGCACAGCCATCCGTCAGGGAAGACGCTGCAGAGCAGGGGCATCGTGAGCTTCTGGCATGGGCAGAGCACCCTTACGATTCGTTGACCAGCTTTCCGCAGATATGCTCCGGGATCAGCTCCAGGCAAAGGGTATGGGGCCCGGAATGAACGATCTCGTGCTCGATGTAGGCATTGTCCTGCGTATATTTATGGCTCAGGTTTCGGGAGATCTCCATCGCCCGCTTCTGATCGGCAACGAATTCCATCCGCCCGAACACGATAACGCTTTTAATGTTTAAAGCCCAGTCGTTTTCCTTTCGAAAGCCCTGATCGTATACGCAAAACGATACTTTGCCATGCTTTTTCAGCGCGTCGATCTTATGCCCTTCTTTTCCACCGTGGAAAAAGAGATGGCCGCTTTGCGGATCGTACCAGAAGTTCATGGGCATGCCATAGGGATAATCATCATCGCCAAGCACGCTGAGCACCCCTCTGGGCTCTTCGGTCAATATCCTGAGGCACTCTTCTTCGGATAATTGCAGTTTTTTTCGGATCAGTTCACGAAACATGGGGGTCTCCTTTCGATAATTGGAATCATCATCACTTTCTATCGGTATATACCATTTTACTCTTGATCTTCATTGGGAGAGATGATTTGCGTTCCGGTACGTATCCCGGGATAAAGATATATATTATTATTTTTCTGCGGTCAGATGTTCGCTGCGCAGCTCCAGCTTGCTTTCCGGGATCTGCATATGCAGCACAAACCACTTTCGGTTGTGGCAGTGGCGAAAGACGGCAGAAGGATCCTCTGCCCAGGGGTAATCGGGCAGCGTGCCGTATTGTTCCTTCAGCAGCTTGTACAATTGTTCTTTGTTCTTAGCTTTTTCTTTCGGCGAAATATCAAATTCTATCTGTGTTTCAAGAATGAAGTCGGTCCGTCGTTTTCTCCAGCAACCAGTCTGCAATATCCATGATCTGAATGCCCTCGTACTGATACATTTCCTGCCGCGTACGGGTAATGATCATTTTGGGATAGGCATCCGGTATTCTGAGCAAAGGCGACACCTCCCGATCAAAGGTGTCGGGATCATCGATCGTGTTTGAGACCTGAATATACAGTTTCTCACTGCGTTTGATCGCAACAAAATCAATTTCCTTCCTGTACAATACGCCGGCATAAAGTTCATAACCACGTCGTAATAGTTCAATAGCAACGATGTTTTCCATCAGTCTGCCGTAATCAGCATTTTTTGTACCGAGCCGGGCATATTTAAAGGAATGATCTGCTAAGTAATACTTATCGTTGGAAGCCAGGTATCGCTTCCCCTGAATGTCATAACGGCGGATGCGGTAGAAAGCAAATGCATTGCAAAGATACTTGATATAGGCGCTGATCGTGCGGTCGTTCGTCTTGAACTGCTCTTTTGTGAAAGCCGCAGCAACACTTCTGGTAGATGTCAGATTCGAAATGTTGTCTATCAAAAAATCGCACAGTCGATCCATTAAGGGCATATTTCTAATTTTATATTTGCTTCGAATGTCCCGTACTATGAGCGTCGAGAATACGTCTGAAATATAGTCGTATTTTTCCTCCGGCGTTTTATAGAGGAACGAACCGGCCATACCGCCTTCGCGCAGATAGCGGTTAAAGGCTTCGTACTGGTCCGAAAGGTCGAAGTATTGCATAAACTCGGCAAAGGAAAAGGGATAGACTTCGATTTCAAAAGTACGCCCGGTGAACAGCGTCGCCAGATCTGAGCTGAGAAGAAAGGCATTGGATCCGGTAATGTAAATATCATATCGCTCTGACGCATGGAGTCCATTGATTGCCTTTTCAAAGTCCCGGCACATCTGAACCTCATCGATCAGAACGAAATTATTCTTCCCGGCTTGATATTTTGAATTAATGAACGCGTACAGAGAATGGTAGTTCAGATATGCATCATATTCAGGCATATTAAAATTGATATGAATGATATTGGCATCCGGATCCGTATTTTGAATATGGTCTCTGAATGCCTCAAGAAGCTTTGACTTTCCGCTTCGTCTGACACCGGTTATAACCTTGATGTCCGGCGTCCCCATCACATTTTTCAATTTGGCAAGATAAAAGCTACGCTCAATCAGTTTCATAGCAAGCCCCTCCTATGCTCCCAGTATATCGCATCTGTTTCGCAATTTCAATTTGATATCAAAATTGCGAAACAGAATACATGAAGAGAAGAGACAAGAAACGGAAGCTTCCGCATACCGCCCCCTTAACGACAAAAACCCCTTGCCGAACTCTCTCAGCAAGGGGTCATTTTTCATTATGAACGCCTTTCGGGGATTATTCATACTCTACGATGGAAGCCATAACTTAAACAGTTTTGTATAAGCAATATGCATTCTCGTCT
>JABUTE010000162.1 GCA_021443825.1 Bacillota bacterium | reverse complement strand
AAAAAGGAGGCTGCTCATGCCCTGGACACAACGACAAGCCGATGCCATCGAAAGCAGAAACGAGACACTGCTGGTCTCTGCTGCCGCCGGCTCCGGAAAGACTGCCGTTCTGGTTGAACGTGTCATCACCCTGATCCTGCAGGATCACATCGGTCTTGATCAGATGCTGATCGTGACCTTTACCAATGCCGCCGCTTCGGAAATGAAAGAAAAGATCCATGTAAGGATCAAAAAAGCCCTGGCCGAAGATGTTCTTTCTGCCGCAGACCGCAGATTCCTTCGCCACCAGCTGAGCATCATGGGCAGCGCCCGCATCAGCACCTTTCACCGATTCGCCTCGGAGATCATCCACCGCTACTACCACATCATCGATGTGGCGCCCCAGCTGGCGGTCGCCGACCCGGCGCGCCAGGAGCTGTTAAAGGCGGAAGCGATGGATGAGCTGTTCGAAGCCATGTTCGAAGAAGAAAATGCCGACTTTAAGCTGCTGATGGATTGCTATGCCGGTGTCAAAACCGATCAGCCGGTGCGCGAGCTGATCCTTTCCTTTTGCAGCTTTCTGGACAGTCTGCCCGATCCCGGCAGCTTTGCCCGAAGGCTGCAGCAGGGCGAACTGACCGACACGAGCCTGTTTTATGCGCTGGCAGAAAGCGATCTGCAGACCCGTCTTACCGCGGCCCTTCACGCCATGGATGCCTGTGAGCCTTTCTTTCTGCACGGGGCGGAAGGCATGGGGCTTCCTCCGACCGAGCTTCTGGCCGAGAAGCACCGGATCGACCGGGAGTATCTGCAGGCTGCTTTAAACGGACTTTCGCAGCACCCGCTGGAAGAGACTATTGCGCTTTTGCAAAACTACACCTTCCAGAGGATGCAGGCAAGCAAAGCAGAAAAAGACAGCTGGGAGCAGATCAAGGCCGAGGTGTCTGCCCTTCGTGATATGGCAAAAGAGGTGATCAAGAAGCTGCGCAAGGAATATGCCGGCTTTTCGCAGCAGCTGCTGGAGCTGGAAAAGGAGGTGCAGCTCCCCCTGTTTGCGGCACTTTGCCGCCTGACGGCAGACTTCGATGACCGCTACCGGCAAAAGAAGCTGGCAAAGGGGCTGATGGATTTTTCGGATATGGAGCATTATGCTCTTGCGATCCTGGAAAACCAACAGGTCTGCAGCGAATACCGGGAAGCCTTCCGCTACGTATTCATCGATGAATATCAGGACAGCAACATGGTGCAGGAGACGCTGATCCGCCGTGTTTCCAGGCCCGACAATCTGTTTATGGTCGGCGATGTAAAGCAGAGCATCTATAAATTCCGTCTGGCGGAGCCGGAGCTGTTCCTCACCAAGTATCAGGAGATGAAGGCCGAAAAGCGAGAGGGCCGGGTCATCGATCTGAATGCCAACTTCCGAAGCAAGGCATCGGTCATTGCGCTGGTCAACCGGCTGTTTCAGGTGATCATGAACCGGCAGACCTGCGCCATGGATTACGATGAGGACGCTGCCCTGCTGGAGGGCATGCCCTACACCGGGCCTCTTTCCTATGAACCGCAGCTGTATCTGATCGACAGCACCCGGCAGACGGAACCCGGCAAAGAAACCGCAGAAGATGCGCTTCCCGCCGACGAGGAGTCTTTCAAAGAAGAGCCCGACGGGGAAGAGGCTTCTTCTGCCATTGAAGAGCTGAAGGCTGCCGAGCTGGAAGCGCTGCAGGCCGCGGGAATCATCCGCTCGTATCTGGGACGTCCGATCTACGATAGTAAAAAGCAGAGCGAACGGCCTCTTTCTTACCGTGATATGGTCATTCTGATGCCGGTGGTAAAGGGCAAGGGAGAGATCTTCTATAAGGCGCTGGCAGCGGCCGGAATTCCCGTCTATCTGGAACGCACCGAGGGTTATTTCGACACCCTGGAGGTGCAGGTGTTCCTCAATCTGCTTCGCCTGATCAACAACAGCCGCAATGATCTGGCGCTGATCAGCGTGCTCCATTTTCCGGCCTTCGGTTTTTCGGCAGACCAGCTGGCTGCCATTCGTCTGTTTGCCATGCAGGAGGGCCTGCGCGCCCGCGAGCCCTTCAGCAGAGCCTTTCTGCTGTATGGCGAAAAGGGAAGCGATGAGGCTTTGCGGCAGCGCTGCCGTCAGTTTACCGAACGCATCGCAGCATGGAAAAAAGAAGCCGCCTATCGGACGCTGGGCGATTTTGTCTGGATGCTGCTGTGCGAAAGCGGCATTTTAGACTGCTGCCTGGCTCTGCCCGGAGGCATTCAGCGGCAGGCCAATCTGCGTGCCCTTGCCGATAAGGCAGAAAGCTATGAGGCAGAAAGCGCTCTGGGCCTGTACGGCTTCATCACTTATATCGAATCCATCAAAGACAAGGTTTCCTTGGGCGAGGCCGAGATCTTTTCCGAGGAGGCCGATGCGGTGCGCATCATGACCATCCACAAGAGCAAGGGACTGGAGTTTCCCTTCGTGCTGGTCACCGGTCTGGCCGCACAGTTCGCTGATCACGGAACACCGCCGGATCTGGTCTGTCACAAACAGCTGGGCGCCGGCATGCTGCTGGTCAACCCGAAGACCTCTTTGAAAAACAGACCGTTTATCTACCGGCTGATCCGCCGGCAGCAGAAAAAAGAGGAGCTGGCAGAGCGCATCCGCCTTCTTTATGTAGCGGCGACCAGAGCGAAAGATATCCTTATCTTTTCTGCCTGTAAGCATAAGGCGGCAGCCTATTGGAACGGGCTTTCCGTCGCCGATGAAAGGGGCACCTTTGCAGACAGCTATCTGGCGCTTCTTTACAGCGCCTTTGCCGGCCAAAAGACCTTTCATCTGATCGACCGCAGCCGGCTGGCGCAAGCCGTTTCGCAGCAAGCGGCAGAAGATCCCTTCAAAGAGGCTTTGCAAAAGGGCTTTTGCATCGATGAGAATGCGATGCCCATCTCGCAGGAAGAGCTGCGGCAGCGTCTTGCCTTTGAGATCCCGTGCGGCGATGCGGAAAACGCCAAGACCAAGTATTCGGTAAGCCAACTGGCAGAGCTTTCGCTTCTGGACGGCAACGACACGGCAGCTGTTCCTGATTTTAAAGACAGCTTCCGGGCACCGTCCTTTATCGATCCAAAAGAACGGTTGGACAGTGCTGCCCGCGGCACCGCCTACCATACGGTGATGGAGCACCTTCCCTTCACATCGGAAGGAAAAAGCCCCGGCGAGATCCGCGTGTTTATGGAGCAGCTTTGCGCAAGCGGCATTCTGACCGAGCCGCAGCTGCATGCCGTCGATCCCGGGAAGATCGCCGCCTTCTTTACCTCTCCCATCGGACGGCGGGTCTGCGCCTCCTCCCGCGTGCTGAAGGAGGCTCCCTTTACTTTGCAAAAAGAGTTCCGTGGCAGGCGCATCCTGGTGCAGGGCACCCTGGATTGCTGCTTCATCGAAGACGGCTGCTGGATCCTGGTGGACTACAAGAGCAACTATGTGGATCCAGCCCGCGAGAAAGAGGCGATGGAGCATCTGCAGCGCACCTATCGCCCCCAGCTTGCCGAATACCGCTATGCGCTGCAGACCATCACCGGGATCCCGGTCAAAGAAGCCGTTCTGTATTTATTCGGCCCGGAAAAGGAGCTTGTTATAAAATAAACATACTTTATGCATAACTGAAGAAATGACATCAAAAGAAGAATTTAGGGCAGTTTTCCGAAACTGCCCTTATTTATTGCTGAAATATCAAGTATTGGTCATAAAAACGTAATTTGTTGTTGCGTAAACATAAGTCATAGTGTATAAAAGGGATACACCCCTGCAGGGCATATCCGTTTTACCCCTACTTCCCCCGCAATGAGAGGAGTGCAACCAATGCTTTTATCAATCGTACAAACCATCAACAGCTACCTTTCGGATTACGTTCTGGTCCTATTGCTTCTTGGCGTAGGCCTCTGGTATTCCGTCAAGACACGTTTTGTTCAGATCCGCTGCTTTAAAGAGGGATGGAACAGCGTTTTCGGCAATTTAACTTTAAAAGGAGATCATAAAGAACCCGGTATGTCATCGTTCCAGGCGCTGGCGACTGCCATTGCCGCCCAGGTCGGTACCGGCAACATCATCGGCGCCAGCGGAGCCATTCTGACCGGCGGCCCCGGTGCCATCTTCTGGATGTGGGTCATCGCCTTCTTCGGAATGGCAACGATCTATGCTGAGGCAGTTCTCGCTCAGGAGACCCGTATCACCGATCCTGACGGTGAGATCATGGGCGGTCCTGTTTACTATATCAAGAAGGCCTTTCCCGGCAATGCAGGCAGATTCCTGGCCGGCTTCTTCTCTGTCTCCATCATCATCGCTCTCGGTCTGATCGGCTGCATGGTGCAGTCCAATTCCATCGGAGCCACCTGTGCCACCGCCTTCGGCATTCCCGCATGGGTCATGGGTCTTGTGCTGGTGCTGATCTGCGGCTTCATCTTTATCGGCGGCGTAGAGCGCCTTGCTTCCGTTACCGAGAAGATCGTGCCCATCATGGCGGCCATCTTCCTGGCAGGCGGCATCATCGTGCTGCTCCTTCGGATCAGGGATCTGCCGGCTTCCATCGGCATGATCTTCAAGTATGCCTTCCAGCCCAATGCCATCATCGGCGGCGGTGTCGGTGCGGCGCTTAAGATCGCTGTCAGCCAGGGGGCAAAGCGCGGTCTGTTCTCCAATGAGGCCGGTATGGGCTCCACCCCCCATGCCCATGCCCTTGCCACCGTCGAAAAGCCTCACGATCAGGGCGTGGTAGCCATCATCGGTGTCTTTATCGATACCTTTGTCGTTCTGACCCTCAATGCGGTAGTCATCATCACCACCCTGTACACCAAAGACGGCATCCTAAGCAGCGGTGTGATCCCCGCCGGCATCAACAAGACCAACCTGGCCCAGACTGCTTTTCAAAGCGTGTTCGGAAACAGCTTCGGCGCCATCTTCGTTGCCGTCTGCCTGTTCTTCTTCGCCTTCTCTACGATCCTGAGCTGGAACCTTTTCGGCGTGCTCAACGCGGAATATCTCTTCGGCAAGAAGTTCAAGCTGCCCTATACCCTCATCGTGCTGTGCTTTATCTTCATAGGAACCATTGCCGGCAACGATCTGGTATGGGAGCTTTCCGACCTGTTTAACCAGCTGATGGTCATTCCCAACGTTTTGGCCCTGTTCGTGCTTACCGGAACGGTCACCGCAGCCCTGAAAAAGGGCGTCGCAGGCAAAAAATAGATGCGAAACGGACGGATATCACGATCTGCTCCGTAATATTTTCTGCAAATCGCCACGATCCCGAAAAATATTCTATGATGCTAAAATGTAATGGTTAAATTAAATATCCATAACATCATATAATAATTCATGAATACTGATTAAATATTCAAATAAAAGCAGCTCTGTTATTAAAAAACAGAGCTGCTTTTTCGCTTTGTCCGGTGCGATCCCTCTGATCATGCAGAACGCAGGCTGCGCTGCAAAGAGAAACCGTGCACCGAAAGGCAGGGGAAATAAGGATCCTTCAATTTGGTGCAGGATGGCAAGAGGCCTCTCCTTGGTTCAGCAGACCTTTAAAGACCTGCCTCCGCTTCGGGCAGGGCATCTGCAGGGAGCTCTCCCTCGGGAGCCTGACTGGGAATGACCGTTCCTCTGGCGGAGATCCATTCGTAGATGCGCTTCATCTCGTTGTCGGTCATGGTGATTCCCTTGCTCATTTTGGTGTGATCCTCCGACCAGTCGCGAATATCGAACTTGGGCTTGCCGCCGTTCCAGGCGACGATGTTCATCTCTCTGGACCAACCGGTCGCGCTGGTGCGCAGGGTTCCGATGTGCTCCAGGATGCGGAAGGTGACTTCGTCGCGGGCCGACAGATATTCGGCGGTGGTCTCCATCACCTGCATGGTTTCGTTTTCATTTTCGTGTTTTTCCATATGCTTTTCCTTTCTTGTTATTGTCTTAAATGGAAATATATTACTTTTACCGGTGAGAAGAGGATATCATAACTGGAAAAATCTGTCAACTAAAATATGGAAAATATTTACAAATTATTGGGCGTTATTTTTATGGTACGGAATGCGGTATTCTGTTAAAATAATATTTATGAAGAACGAACACGAAATGAGGATCCAAATAACGAAGGAGCAGACGGAAGACGGGCAGCTGAAGCTTTCCCAATTGTTTCTGATCTTTCAGAATATCGCAGGCGAGCATGCCGACCTGCTGGGCTGCGGCTACGACGACCTGCTGCCCAAGGGGCTCTTTTTCGCCATCACCAATTCCCGTGCCGAGATCCGCAGGATGCCCAAAGAGGGCGAGCGGCTGATCCTGCGCACCTGCATCGGCAAGGTGTCCCATCTGTTCTGCCCCAGATACTACCGTCTTTATACCGAAGATGAGGAGCTGCTGGCTGAGTCGGCTGTGCGCTGGGTGCTGATGGATATTCAAAAGCGCTGTGCGGTCAATCCGGCCGATGTTAAAGTATCGATCAGCGGCGACAGGAATCCCTGGCAGCTGCAGGAGGCATCTGCGGTAAAGCCGTCTGCCACAGACCGCATGGAGATCTATACGGTAACGGAAGCAGATCTGGATGTGAACGGCCATATGAACAACACCCGGTATTTTGATGCGGCCTGCGGGCTGCTGGCAGAGGAAACACAGGGCCTTTTCCTGACCCATGTGGCCATGGAATACCGCAACGAGCTGCGGCTGGGGCAGACGATGCAGATCTCTATCGGAAAGCAGCACGATCCCAGCACGCAGGAGGATGTCTTCTATCTGGAGGGCAATACCGAAGAAAAGTCTGTCTTTCGCATGCGGCTCACCTATGCCGGCGAATAAACCGAATACATCTGTATATAGAAAGCTGCCCCGGCGGGCAGGTGATCGCAGACGGAGAGTATGAAAAGTCCGGCTATACCTTTTACATGAATGTGATCAAGGTCCGCGGGGAGTCGGGCAAAGAGTCCTTGACGATCAACGGCGGAACCTTCACCAGTACAAAAGGAGATGCCGTTGAGGTAGATTCCGGAAAAGTTGTCTTTAACGGCGGCACGTATCAGGGATGCCGCCATACTATCCATGGGCATCAGTTTGGCTCGATGGAGATCCTGTTTAACGGCGGCACGTTTTTAAAGCAGACAGGATCAGGAGAAGATTTTTCAACCGTGTGGATATTTCCTCCCCATGACTTTACCTTTAACGGCGGCACATACTACGGAGATATTCTGATCGCTTACAATGCCGAATACCCTGACAGGTTGTATCTGAAGGCGTATCTCGGCGACGGCGTAAAGGCCTATATCAACGGTGTCTTAGCAAGCGATGAGGCGCTCCGAAGCGGAAAGGTCAGCGGAGCTCCCATCGAGTTCAAAAAGTAAATACCCGCCCCACGGCATAAAAAAGAGGCATGCAGCTTTTCTGCATGCCTCTCATTTTTTTGATTTTAACGGGTCATCCTTTCCTTTGCCTTCAGCTGCAGCCGCAGCGCAACGGTAAGGGTAAAGAATCCGGCGATTCCGCCGACGAGAAAGATCTTATAGGTGGGAAGGTAACTGCCGCAGCGGTCATAGAAAAAGCCGTAAATGATGGGATTCAGGGCGCCCATGGAGGTGTTGACGGCGCTGAACAGACCGTAGATGGAGGAGTAATTCTTTTTCCCGAAAAGAAGCTCTACCATCAGGGGCAGGCAGACGGCATTGCCGATCTGGGAAATGGCAAAGCCCACCAGCATGACGGGAATAAAGGCATTGGAGTAAGGAATCAGGATCAGGCCCACCAGCACCAGAGGCGAGATGGCATAAGCGACGGGCATGATCTTCGTGACACCGAACCGGTCAGACAGCCGGCCGCCCAGGAATCTTCCCAGTGCGATCAGGCCCATGCCGATGGAGTGGATGTTGGCCGCTGCCGTGTCGGTAAAGCCGATGTCTCTTAAATAGGGAACGATGGTATTGCTGCAGGAGCCTGCCATGCAGCAGCCGATCACCGAAACGATCATCAGAAGGCCTCCGGCTGAGGTGAGCACGTATCTGCGGTCGACGCCCCAGAGGGGCTCGCTGCTGACGGCAGCAGCCTTTTTGTTGGGATCGGTATAGGGCTGCAGCCCCATATCGGAGGGCTTTTCTTTCATCAAAAAACCGCTGATGGTGATGCAGATGGCAGCCATGATGGCGGCCATGATCACCAGAGCTGTGCGCCAGCCGTAGGCGTTGATCCAGCTGTTGACCAGGGGGATCATCACCATGCTGCCCAGGGGGCTGCTCATGAACACGATGCCGATGGCGGTTCCCCGGTTATCTTTGAACCAGTTGGTGATGATGATGGATAGGGCATAAAAGGAGGAGGCTACGATGCCAAAGCCAAGGAATACGGTCCAGAAATAAAAACCCAGCAGGCCGTTTGCTCTGGAGATGCCCAAAAGGGCGCCCGGCATGATCACGGCAGCGATGCGCATGGTGTTCAGCTGCCCCAGCTTTTTGAAGATCTTATCGATGAACAGCAGGGCCACGATCTCGACGCCCATCATGATGGAGAAGAAATTGCTGAACTGCTGCCGGGTCATTCCCAGGTCGTCGCACATGGGAATGGTGTAGACGCTCCAGCAGTTGTGTCCGATGCCGATGACGGCAAAGATCAGCACGCAGCTGAGGGCGACGATGACCCATCCGTAAAAGAACGGTTTCTTTTCAGTTTTCATATTTCTGTCTATACCTCCGTTGCTTCCAGAAGCTCGATCTCGCTGTGGCGTTCCTTAAAGTAGGTAAGGGCGAACTGATTGGCAAAGAGGATGAGGGGCCTCTCGAACCGGTCAAAGACCAGCATGGTGCGGCTGTCCAGCTTCATCTTCAGCTTATCGATCTCATC
>JABUTE010000253.1 GCA_021443825.1 Bacillota bacterium | reverse complement strand
TACAGAAAGACGGAAAAACTGCCCCCAACAGGAGAAATGCGCCAAGAAGCGCAGCTGTTCTTTGTTTCGTCTTCATGGGCAGCCTCCCTTAATTGGTCTTCAGCGGCTCCGGCTCTGCCTTCACCGTATGCTCTGCAGGTTCTTCTTCGGCCAGATTGTCGGTCAGTTCGCATAAAAGCCAGTCGTCTTGCTCCGATGCCCGGAATAAATAAAAGGTATCGTCGCGGGCGATCTGAAGGGAACCGTCGTCGTATCGGGCTTCGCCCGTCAGGGTGATGCGAAAGCTGACAAGAGTATCGGTCCATACCTGCGCGGTTTGGATCTGCGGCTCATCGAAAGAGATCTCGACCGGCGTTTTTTCCGCTGCAAAGGCAGCGTTCTGGATCGCGGTCAGAGCAGGAGCCTCAGAATAGATCATGGGACTCAGCTCGTCCCAGTGGTTTTCGCCCAGCATATAAGCTGCATACAGCCTGCAGAAAGACAGCGCCGTCTCTTCAGCCCCTTCTTCCGGCGTCGCGCCTGCCGAAGCGCTGACCAGCTGTATGCCGTCTTCAATAGTGCTCATGGCATAGGCTTCCCCGGAGGATGGCCCAGAGGTAAGCTGGGGGATACCGAACAGACCGGAGGCCTCGTAGACCAGGTAGCGGGGCAAGCGGAGCTCTTCGCAGGACTGATCCAGCAGCTGTAGATCCTTTGGGACGTAATTGGTCATGACCGGAGACAGGGCCTGAATGCCGGTCTTGCCCAGATAGACGCCGCTGGGAGTCTTGACCGCATAACGGGCGGAGGATACTCCGCTCAGCGAAACGATGGAATAGGAAGGCATGCCCAGGATGCCGAAATGATCGGCGATATCCAACCGAACGAGGGCGATCTCTTCTCCGTCGGCCAAGATATGATAGACATCGGTCTCATCTTCGTCTTCCTGATAGGTGATCTCCTTTTGGGCAGCGACATGGGCCAGATGCTGTCCGGCATCCTTTACGGTGAAATAGGTGATGGCATAGCCGCTCTCCGACAGGAGGGCCTCACAGTTTCCCTCTGCGGCTTCTGCTGCCAGACGGGTGCAGAAGGTATTGAGGACCGTTTCGTTGTTCTGCAGCTCGTAGCGGCGAAGATCGGTCCAAAGGTCTGCCCAGATGTACAGGCAGCCCAATGCGATGGTGATAAGGCCGAACGCATACAGATGCAGGCGGCGCTGCTGTGCTCTCGTCATTGCTGGCTGCCCTCCTGTGCATCATCAAGAAGAACCTCAAATTCCTCGGCGCCGAGAATGGTCTTCACGGCAAGATCAAAAGGCGTCTGCCGGCAGACCAGGTTGACAAAGGTCTTTCGATAGGAGGTATAAGGGCCTTTTAAAATGATCACCATGCATCCCCAGGTGCAGATCATGGCTGCGACCAGCAGGGCTGCAAGAAACCCCAGGAGCAGCTGCAGAGGCGACCGGTGGATATAGTGTTGTTTCAGCTTATCGATCATAAAACCGTTCCTTTGGTAAATAAAGTGACAAATTATTATAGCACAGGAGCGGGTAGCAGAAAAGTCTCCGCAGAGATTTCACAAACAGGACGGAGCAGCTGCTGCCAGGGCGGTTATGATTTGCAAGATGCAGGATTCTGATATAGAATTGATCTGTTGAGCGATCTCAACGAAAACGGATACAGCGAAAACGGTAAATGAGGTGCATAAAATGAAACAAATCGGTTTTATCGGTGTGGGAGTCATGGGCAGCTCCATGGTGCGCAATCTGATGAAGAACGGCTTTTCGGTATCGGTCTACACCAGGACCAAAAGCAAGGCGGAGCCGGTCATCGCAGAGGGCGCCGTGTGGTGCGATTCCGTTGCCGAATGCGTCAAAGAAAAGGATGCCGTCATCACCATCGTCGGCTATCCAAAAGATGTGGAAGAGGTCTACTTCGGCGAAGCAGGCATTCTCGACAATGCCCCCAAAGGCTGCACGGTGATCGATATGACCACGACCAGCCCCAGTCTGGCAAAGCGCATTTATGAAGAAGCATCCGCACGAGGCATCAAAGCTCTGGATGCTCCCGTCTCCGGCGGCGATACCGGTGCGAAAAACGGTACCCTCGCCATCATGGTGGGCGGTGACAAAGAGGTATTCGACGCCTGCCAGGACATCTTCCGGGCGATGGGAACCAATATCGTCTACGAAGGGCCGGCAAGCATGGGGCAGCATTGCAAGATGGCGAATCAGATCTGTCTTTCCGGTGCGTTGGCCGGGGTCTGCGAGGCCATCTCCTATGCACGGGCAACAGGCCTTGATCCCGCCACCATGCTGGATACCATCGGCACCGGCGCGGCGGCCAGCTGGCAGCTTTCAAACAACGGCTACAAGATGCTGCAGCAGGATTATGCCCCCGGCTTTTATTCCACCCACTTCATTAAGGATATGAAGCTGGCCGAAGGAGAGGCACAGGAAAGGCAGCTTTCCATGCCCGTGCTGCGGCAGGTGCTCTCCATGTTTCTGCAATTGGATGAAATGGGCTTCGGCCTTGACGGCACCCAGGCACTGATCAAGGTCTACGAGGAGAATAAACAATAGTGCATTTATTTGTAAGTTTTAATTATTTATTATTTATATGAATTAAGTGGAAGTTGATTCCATGCTATAATCTTGACAGGCTGAATGCCAAAGATCAAACGATCGAATCACCATCATATAGAAAGGATTGATACCCATGAACACCGTAATCGTAAATGCGATCGGAGATACCTGTCCGATTCCTGTCATCAAAACGAAAAAGGCTCTCGCTGCCATGACCGAACCGGGCATGCTCGAAGTACATGTCGACAATGAGACAGCCGTTTCCAACCTGACCCGCTTTGCCACCTCCAACAGCTGCAAGGTCGAATCCGAAAAGCTGGAAGAAAAGCATTTTGTGCTCCATATCACCGCCGAAACTCCCGTTAAGCCGGTGATCAACTACGGCGAGATCGTATGCGATACTGCAGCCGCTCCCAACCAGGTCATCTGCGTCACCTCCGACAAGATGGGTCTGGGCGATGATACTCTGGGCGCAAACCTGATGAAGGCCTTCTTCTTTGCTGTGACCCAGCAGGATATGCTTCCCAGAACCATTCTGTTCTACAACGGCGGCGCAAAGCTGACCGTCGAAGGCTCTCCCGTTCTGGAAGACCTGAAGAAGCTTGCCGAAGAAGGCGTCGATATCCTTACCTGCGGCACCTGCCTCAATTTCTACGGCATTGCTGACAAGCTGGCCGTCGGCGATGTTACCAATATGTACGATATCGTTGAAAAGCTCTCCGCAGCTTCCAATGTTATCAGACCCTGATCCGATCGATGGAAAAACAGCTCAAGCTGATCATTGCATTTCATAATGTGACTGAGATCATGCGCTTTGAAAAGAAGTGCAAAGAGGCCTCCAAGCCCGGCCGGATGATCCCCGTTCCAAGAGCTGTCAGTACCAGCTGCGGCTTTTGCTGGATGGCAGATCTGTCGGCACAAAAGGAGCTGGAGGATTTCTGTGCCGAGACCGGCATCAAGCCGGTCGCCTTCCACCAGGTCGAAATGAACGTTTAAAACTACGATCCTAATTGCTGATTAAAGAAAAGATCCCTGCTGCCCTTGCAGCAGGGATCTTTTTTTGAGTTTTTACAGCTGCGATGCATGGTTGAGATTCATGACCTGAAAGCTTTGGGTAAGGATGCTTTCTTCATCGGTGCCGATAGAAAGCGAAACGGTAAAGATCTCCTCGCCGGGATCGTAATACAGCGACTCCACCTTTGCCAGAAGGCCTCTCGTATAGGCTCCGTCGGGAAGAAGACTGTGGCCGCCGATTCCGATCCTTCCGTAGCCGCAGGCCGCATTGCCCTCTTCATCCAGCTGCTGAAAGGAGGTAGACCGCTTGCCGTTAAAAGAAGATGAATAGAAAGACTCCACAACATGGCCGCAAGGCGATGACTCACCCAGCACCACCACAGACGTATAGCGCAGCTCGTCAGAGATGGCTGAGTAGAGCGAGGTATAGAGCACCTTTGCAGAGGATTCCTTCATGATGGTGCTGTATTTTGCGGCACCGAAACGAATGCCCGTGAGCATGGCGGCGCTGGCAAAGGAAAAGAGAACGACGGTGCACAGCAGCTCTGCCAGTGTTACGCCCCGTTTCGACGCAGCCTTGCCTTTTACGGCTTTAATCAACCCGGTAATACAAGTAGCCATCGGCCCCCTCCTCTCCTGTCTGATAGAGCACTATATCGGAGGTCTTTTTCACGGAGGACCGGTAGGTGACCGTCACCTCAAAATCGGAATCGATCACCCTCTGACCTTCTGTGGAAAAGACCAGCTGCTCCGGGCCCCGGCTGCTGCAAAGACGGGCGGCTGCCATAAGACCGGAGGTAAAAAAAGCCATGGTAAGAGAGATGATCAGCACCGAAACGAGAGCCTCGGTAAGAGTCTCTGCTCTTTTATCGCTGCATTTTTTCAATATCGCTTTTTTCATTGCAGGCCTCCCTTTAAGACGGTGCATTTATTCCAGTGCAGGGTCGTGGTGGTGATGGAGGAATAGGGTCTTTTCAGCTCGTCATCGGTGGTGGTTTCCTGAAAAGCGCATGTCTTGTAAGCAGAAAGCTGCACCGTCATGAAGGCCTCCTGCCCCTGCACCGACAGCACGAAGGTCAGTTGGGGCGATTCTTCGCCGTCACGCAAAGAGAATTCCGCTGTTACCGGAGCAAATCCGTCTGCTTCGATGGTAAGAGGCGAGGAACTCTCAAAGCTGCCGTCATCGTAATAGGCCGAGACCGCATCCTTTAAAGCCGCCTTCAGCAGCACCGAAGCTCCGGGCAGAACCGTTTGCGTGGTGCTTGCGTCTTCGTAATAATAGATTTCCTCGATGACGCTGGCGGTTCCTCTCACTTCGTCTTCGATGAGCCGGGCAGCCGACTGCAGCGTCAGGATGGCCTGCTCTGCTGCCCTGCCTTCTTCGTAGCGACGGGTCTGGGTAGATGCTGCCGACAGCGTTACGGCGCAGATCACCGAGGCTGCGATCAGAAGAAACATGGCATAGATGACAGATGCACCCCTTTGATTATTCAGCTTGCGTTTGATGGTATCCATTTTAAATGCCCCTGATCTCTTCGGTCAGCTGATAAAGCTGGATGACGGAGGAATTGCTGCGGATCTTAGCGCCGGAGTCGGAAGCCTCCAGGTAATACCGTGTAGTGTAATAAGTGGTATACAGATTGCGGTCGGAATAATTCCAGCTGCGTGCATAGGAGCTGAGCTGCAGGTTCTTTTTGGTTCCGGTGCTCATGCTCAGGTATTTGCCGTTGTTTTTAAGGGCATACCCATAGCCGTTGTTTTCCGCAGTCCAGAGCAGATCGTCCAGGTCTGCAGCGCCTTGGGCAACCAGGTATCCGTCTTCAATGGCGGTAAGCCCTTCCGCAGGGGAAGGCTCCACCGTTTCGAGACTGCCCGTCAGCAAGGCGTCATCTCCTGCGATCAGGTAGCGTTCCCCTGCCTGCAGCCGGTCGGTCTTTGTTAAGACGGTCCGCCTCCACTTTGCATAAAGGGTGATATCCTGCTCCAAGGCAAAGCTGCCGTTTGCCAGAATGCCCTCTTTCTCTATTGCGGGAACTCCGTCTGCATCCAGTAAAGGCTGTTCGGAATCGGGCTCGTACCAGCCCAAAAGCACCCAGCCATCTTTTGCGAACAGCTGCGGATCGTAGCCGGCAAGAGAAATGTCATCGGGTTCCGGGGTAAAGGTGCAGGCTTCGTCTTCCGCGTAGCAAAGGGTCAGCGTATACAGAGCCGTTTCCGGCTCCGGTGCTGCGGGCTGGGGCAGCGGAGGATCGTCTCCTTCCGGCAGCAGTTCACCGGGAGCGCAGGTGAGGAACAGGTTTTCGGTATAGGTATTTTCCTGATAGACGAAGGAGGCCTCCACCGAAAAGCTGACAGCCGCATCCTCGTATAAGGTGAGCTGCAGCTGATTGCGGATGCTGTCAGAAAGCTTCAGCTGCAGAAGATCTTCTTCATCGCAGGAGACCGACCAGGTAAGAGCCGGGTCGAGAGAATAGTCGCGCACCCTGCCCTCGGCTGTGGAATATGCATGCAGCAGGGTCCTTACCGGAACATTTCTGACACCCTCCACCGTGCCGCCGGACGTTCTCGTATGGATGCCGGTGATGTACAGATCGAGTTTTGCCGAGATCTCGAGGGTAAGCTCTGCCCGGTTTCCGTTTCCGGCATCGGCTACGATCACCGCCGAGCCCTTTTTCAAAGCCGCCACTGTGACCGGACGGTAGCGCCGTCCGGTTTCGTCCTGCTTCATGCTGCCGCAGGATACAACCCGGGCATAGCCGTCGTCGCATTGGATCGACACGCGGGAAAGATCCGTGCCGGTTCCGGCATCGTAAAGACGGAAGGACTTATAGGCGAAGCCGTCTTCTGCCAGACAGCCTGCCAGATCCATGGTATCTCTGGCATTCTGCCAATAGATGCCCTGCTGAGGCCAGTCGCCGTAATGAACGGTCACATAGACCGGTCTTTGCGCCGTTCCGAAGGAAAGGTCGTTTTGCTGAAGCACTGCCGGGAAGGGGAAGTTGCAGCCGTCCAGGGAGCTGCTGGCCGGAAAGGTGAATACGCCGTCGATGGCAGGTCCTTCAAAAACGGGCACGCCGTCTTCATAGCCGCTGAATTCCGCTGTCGTTACCTTCGACCATACACTGCGACCGGCGTTGAGCACCTGCAGCACATCGGTGCCGTCGACAGAAGCCGCTCCGGTCAGCTGCTCATAGGTGAGAGGCCGGGGAAGGCCGCTGGAATTGTTGCCGTAGGTGACACCTGTATTGGGTTCGTCCATATCCAGGATGCTGTCAAGATAATAACAGTTTTCCATGGTCACGCTTCCGGAGGGCTGGGAATAGCGGTCGGCACGGGAGGTCACCGCAATGCGTTTGAGCAATGCCCCTGTCACCTTTCCCGTAAAGTTGTCGTCAGGAAACTGCATGTAGGTATAGCAGTTCTGAATGTAGGGTGAGCCGTCCAGTACCCCGGAAAAACCGGTAAAGTTCATGTAGTTGCTGGTAAAGCCGCTGCCGGCGATTCCGGAGATATAGATCTCGTAATTTTTCTGTTCGGCCCCGCTGTAAGAGACATTTTGAGCTTCGACGATCTCCGGTTCCAGAACCACGCTTCCGCCGCTGTAGCAGTCAGTGACATAGCCCTGGGCAGCGCCGGTAAGACCGCCGACGCGAAGGAAAATGCCCCACACGGCAGAGCCGTTTTTGTGGGTGCAGGCGATGTCGATCAGGGTCGATGCTGAGCATTGGCGAAGATTGATGTTGGCGACACCCAGCAGCCCGCCGATGTTGGATTCGCCAAGGCCCTGTCTTCCGGTGCTGGCATCGCGGATGATATAGCCGGAAATGGCACAGTTTTCGATATGGCGGTCGGAATTCTTCGCTGAAGCCACATGATAATCGTATGCAACGCCGATCAGCCCGCCGATGGAATAGGCTCCCGTTCGGTTGGAGGGATCGCGGCGCTCGATGACAGAATCCTTATTGGAATAGAGAATGATATTTTTCATGCCCGTGCTGACCGTGGTTCCGAAGACTCCTACATTGAAGCTGTCGGAGCTGATGCTGATGTTGCGCAGGGTATAGCTTCTTCCGTCAAAATTACCGCCGAACCAGCAGTTGAGGGTATTATCGTAGCTATAGGCCGACGACGACACATAGGTGCCTGCAATGGGGGTAAAGTACCCTTCGAGCTGCTCCGCATCGTGGCTCTGCACCCAGTACAGGTCAGCGCGGGAGGCAGATGCGGTGTCGGTGATGTCGCGCAATGTCGTTACCGTCTTGGGGGCAAGGGTCTTTGCGTAGACCAGATAATTGAAATCCTTATAGTTGGTGCCGTCGGCAGCTTCGGTGCAGCTGCGGGTCACCGAGTTCCAGTTGATATACTGCAGCTGGCGGATGGAGCGGACCTCATAGGGATTGGTCCTGCTTCCGGGCACGCTCTGAAGATCGGTCACGTTGCCGTCTTTGCCCGTCAGCAGCCCTGCGCCGGAGAAGGAAAGGGCATTGGCATAGAACAGGTTGTAGTCCTGGTAGACAACGCTCGGAAGCAGCTGGTTAAGGTAGGTGTGGCCTCCGTCCAGCAGACCGTTTTCGATGAACGAGACTCCACCGTTGACTTCCAGCTGTAACATTTTCCAGATGCTGCTTCTGATTCCGAGCCTGCAGTCCATCGCCTGCACGGAATTGTCAAGCATAGACCAGGAGATTCCCTGGAAGACAGGGGTAAGATGATGATGGTCTGCAATGAGCGAAGAATATGTGTTGATGTCTCCCCCACCCTTGGCCGAAGCAAAGAGTTCAACGCTTGGGGCTGCCTCGAAACTGATGTCGACCGCAGGATAGACATAGTTGCTCTTCTTCCTGTTGCTACGGGAGAACACTGCGGTTTCATCAGGATTGCCGCTGAATATATATTCCCCCCTCAGACCGAGACGGAAGTCCCATCTGCCGGTTTCGAATTCATACCTCGGAGTGACTGCTATCATACCCGTATAGCCGGAAAACATATCTCCGTAAGATGCCGAAACAGCCTCGACACGAACAAGGAAGCGGTGGAAATAGTCGAACATAGGTCCAAGAGAACCATTCAATCTTACGACACTCTCTGAAAGGCCTGTAAGGTTTGTCCCTCCCCTGTAAGGAATGAATATGCTTGAATAGCTCAAATCGTCGTTGCCGAAGCGTCCGTTCAGGTTTAAATCATAGAAGAAATACTTCTCGTCAGTCCTGTTACTGCGCAGACGGACATTGAAATCGAGAGCATTGTAGCCCCGCTGGCACAAGGTGTCCCTGGAATGGAGTCCATAATAGGATGCTCCAAAGTCAAGAAGCGCATTATCCCAACTGTAACGCCCCTCAAAACCGGCCTGAGTAAGGGATTGATAACCCTTCCAACTATCTTTCAAGGCTTTGAGA
>JABUTE010000131.1 GCA_021443825.1 Bacillota bacterium | reverse complement strand
GCACGGCCGCTCCGCTCTGGATGCCCTTGAGCTGATGAACATGGGAACCCAGTTCTTAAGAGAGCATATGCCCTCCGATGCAAGAGTCCACTATGCCATCACCGAGACCGGCGGCAAGTCTCCCAACGTCGTTCAGGCCCACGCAGAAGCCATCTATCTGATCCGTTCCCCCAAGAATGATGCCGTTAAGGCACTGGCTGCCAGAGTCGACAAGATCGCCGAAGGCGCCGCTCTCATGACCGAGACCAAGCTGACCCGCGTCTTCATGAAGGGCTGCTCCAACTGCATCATCAATACCACCCTTAACGAGGTCATGTACAAGAACCTTTGCGAGCTGCCCATTCCTGCGCTCACCGAAGAGGAGATGGCTTACGTAAAGAAGATCAACAGCACCGTAGAGGCACCCTTCATGCCCAAGCCCCACATTCTGGCGACCATGTCTCTCGACGAAAGAGCCGCCTTCATCGAAAAGTGCAAGGCAGACGATTTCGATTTCGTAATGCCTCTGGTCGAAGGCCCCGCCATGGCAGGCTCCACCGACGTTTCCGATGTTTCCTGGGTATGCCCCACCGCACAGGTACACACCGCAACCTGGGCAAGCAGATCCCCCGGTCATTCCTGGCAGAATGTTGCGCAGGGCATCGGCTCCGCATCCAAGAAGAGAACCTACTATGCAGGCGAGGTCATGGGTGCGACCGTCATCGATCTGTTCCACATGCCCGAGGTCCTGGAAAAGGCCAAGGAAGAGCTGAAGCAGAGAGAGCCCGGCGGCTACCAGTGCCCCATCCCCAAGGGTGTTATGCCCCAGCCCACCGTATAATCATCGCTGCAAAACATTTTTGCACAAATCTGAAAATATTTCTTGCCTGATAAGGCAGAACAGTGTATAATGCTCTATGTTTTTAAGACCGGCAAACAGTCCGGATGGCAAGGAGGTGAATGCAGTAATGGCACAGGTAGTTGTAAAGGAAGGCGAAAACCTTGAGAGCGCACTCAAGAGATTCAAGCGTTCTTGTGCTAGAGACGGCGTCATGTCCGAGCTCAGAAAAAGAGAGCACTACGAAAAGCCCAGCGTAAAGCGTAAGAAGAAGTCTGAAGCAGCACGCAAGAAGGCGAACAAGAGATATTAATCAAAAAAGCGAGAGCCTGCCTGTTTGGCAGGCTCTTTTTGCAAGCAGGAGGAATTCTTTGAGCGAACTCAGGTTTACGCCGGGTGTTACCGCATCTGCGGAGGAAGTATTCGGCGTATTTGATTCAAATCTGAAAAAAGTGGAAAACGACTGTCATGTGCAGATCGCCCAGCGAGGCGATCAGATCATCATCAGCGGCGAGGAGGCCGAACGGGCTTCGACCGTCATTACCGAAATGTTTCGGGTGGTGGAAAGCGGACAGGTGCTCGACGAGCAGAAGGTGGAGTATATCATCTCCCTTTCCAAAGAGGGCATCTCGTACAGTGACAGCAATCTTTCCAAAGACGTGATCTGCTTTACCCACAGAGGAAAACCCATCAAGGCAAAGACCATCGGTCAGAAGGATTACGTCGAGGCCATCAAAAAGAACGATATCACATTTGGAATAGGGCCGGCAGGCACCGGTAAAACCTATATCGCGGTTGCAATGGCCTGCAATGCCTTAAAAAGCAAGGATGTGGAAAAGCTGATCCTGGCCCGTCCTGCCGTGGAGGCCGGCGAAAAGCTGGGCTTTCTTCCCGGTGATCTGCAGGAAAAGGTGGATCCTTATCTGCGGCCTCTGTACGATGCCCTGTACGATGTGCTGGGAAGAGAGGCGACCCTGCGTCTGAAAGAAAAAGAGACCATCGAGGTGGTTCCTCTTGCTTATATGAGAGGGCGCACGCTGGATAATTCCTTCATTATTTTAGACGAGGCGCAGAATGCCACCAAGGAGCAGATGAAGATGTTTCTTACCCGCATGGGCTTCGGCTCCAAGATCATCGTCACCGGCGATATCACCCAGATCGACCTTCCCAGAGGAAAGCGCTCCGGTCTGGTGGATGCCATGCGCATTCTCGACGGAGTAAACGGCATCGCCTTCTGCAGGCTCACCGACTCCGATGTGGTGCGCCATCCCCTGGTCAGACGCATCGTCAATGCCTACGACCGCTATCTTCAGCGCCATCCCGAATGGGAAGAGGAATAACCGATGATCATTTATTTTGATGAGGATACCCGTCCTGATGATAAGACGGCCGATACTATGCAGAAAGCCGCGGTGCTCTGCCTGGAAAACGACGGTTACGAAACCGAGAATACCAGCATTTCCGTCACCTTCGTGGGAAAAGAGGAGATCCGCCAGCTGAACCGGGATTACCGTAATGTGGATTCTGTCACCGATGTGCTGTCGTTTCCCCAATACGATACGGACGAAGACATCCTTTTGGATGAAGACGAAGAGCTGACGCTGGGCGATGTGGTCATCTGCGCCGAGAAGGCGAGAGAGCAGGCCGAGGAGTTCGGCCACAGCTATGAGCGGGAGCTGATCTATCTGTTTACCCACAGCGTTCTTCACCTGCTGGGCTATGATCATATGACCGATGACGATAAAACAGAAATGCGCGCACGGGAAGAACAGGTAATGACCGCCCTCGGTCTTACCAGGAAGGCATAGAAGAAGGCATAGAATGAAAAGCGGATTTGTAGGAATCGTAGGACGTCCCAACGTGGGAAAGTCCACCCTGATGAACACCATTCTGGGCGAGAAGATCGCCATCACCACCGATAAGCCCCAGACGACCCGAAATACCATCCGGGGCATCTATACCCGCTTCGATGAGGAACAGGAGCCTGCCTGCCAGCTGGTATTCATCGATACCCCGGGCATCCACAAGCCCCACAACAAGCTGGGCTCTTATATGACCCAGTCGGCCATCAATACCTTCAACGAGGTGGAGATGATCCTCTTTCTGGTCGACAGCCCCTATACGGGAGAGGGCAGCGGCGACGACTATATTCTCAACCTGCTGAAGGAGGTCAAGACCCCGAAGATCCTGGTCATCAACAAGATCGATACCCTGGATCCGGAAGAATTCAAAGCCACCTTCCAGACCTATGAAGAGATGGGTCTGTTCGACCATGTTATGGGAGTCTGCGCAAAAGACGGAAAGAATGTAGACCGTCTGCTGGCCGCTATCGAAGAGAAAATGAGCGAGGGCCCCATGTTCTTTCCACCGGAAATGATCACAGAAAGCCCCGAACGGTTTCTTGTCAGCGAGATCATCCGCGAAAAGCTGCTGCTCTATCTGGAGGAAGAGGTTCCTCACGGGGTGGCGGTGGAGATCGAAAGCTACACGGAAGAGCCGCAGCTCACGTCCATCTGCGCCGTGATCTATTGCGAAAAGCAGTCCCACAAGGGCATCATCATCGGCCGGGAGGGCCGCAAGCTGAAGGGGATCGGCAAGGCTGCCCGCGTGGAGATCGAGGCGCTTCTGGGCACAAAGGTATTTTTGCAGACCCACGTGAAGGTCAAGGAACGCTGGCGCGAAAACGATATCGCCATTAAAAACTTCGGCTATAAAGAAGGCTAAATGTATACGGAAACAGAAGGCATCATCTTAAAACAGACTAAGACCTTGAACGGCCGCAAAATGATCGTCCTTTTTTCGCAGAAATACGGAAAGATCAGTGCCGGAACCTCCATCAGCGAGCGGGGAAAGAACAAGAGCTCCCTGGCCATACGGCCTTTTTGCAGGGGGCGTTATGAGCTGTTTAAAAACAGAGATACCTACAATATCAACGGTGCCGAGGCGCTGGAAAGCTTTTATTCTCTGGGCGAGGATATCGATAAGTTCATGGCGGCATCCCGCATTCTGGAGCTGACCGATGTCATCACTCAGGAGGATCAGCCCCAGCCGGCCCTGTACAGCCTTCTGTGCGAGTATCTTTCGATGATGAGCCTTCGCAAGGGCTCTTACGGCACCCTGGATGCCGGCTTTCAGATCAAGGCCTTTCAGCTGGAGGGCTGCGGCATCCGGGTCAATAAATGCGTTCGCTGCGGCAAAGCCCGCGGCGAAGAGGATACGGTGCTGTCGGTGCAGGAGGGAGGCCTTGTCTGCGCCGGTTGCCATGGGCAAAGCATCGGTGATCCGTTGATTTTTACCCTGTCAAATGATATGATATCTATAATCGATTACATATCCGGTCACCCCTTAAAAAGCCTTGAAAAGCTGGAGATCCCGGCGCAGACCGACGGGCGGCTGCGACCGCTTCTTCAGGCTTGGCTTTCGTGCCATCTCGGCGTAGACCGGCTGAAGAGCGACGAGCTGTGGTCGCTGCAAAAGGGAAAGGAGATCTAACAATGGAAAATAAAGAAATCACTCTGGACAAGATCGAACTGGTAAAGGATCGCACAGGCGTCAGCTACAGAGAAGCAAAAGAGGCGCTGGAGCAGTACGACGGCAGCGTCGTCGATGCCATCATCGGCATCGAAGACTGCATCAACGAATCGATGGCAGCCGATTCCCGGCTGGACGATCTGCTGGAAGATATCAAGGCAGCTGTCCGCAAGGGCAATGTTTCGCGCATCGTGATCAAAAGAAACGGCGAGATCATTCTGAATCTGCCGGTCAACGTCGGTCTGTTGGGCACCGTGCTCTTCCCCTGGGCGATGGTAGCAGGCGTCCTGGCCGCCTTCGGCACCAAGTGTGTCATCGAAATGGTCAAGGATAACGGCGATACCGTCGATCTTTCCCAGAAGGCGACTACCGCGGTAGAGACCGTTGTAGTCAAGGGCGGCGTCGTTCTTGACGAAGTTAAGGATAAGGGCGGCGACCTGCTGAACACGGTGGTCGAAAAGGGCGGCAGCGTTCTTGACGAAGTAAAAGACAAGGGCGGCGATCTGCTGAACACGGTCGTTGAAAGGAGCGGAAACCTGGCAGAGCAGGCAAAGGATACAGCAGAGACGCTGGTATCCGGCGCCAGAAGCGCTGCGGCCGATCTGAAGGCAAAGGTTCCTGCGGCAAAGCCCGAGGAAGCTCCTTCCGATGATTTTGACCTCTCCGATCTGGAGCTTGATAAGGTCGAAGATGAAAAACCTGTCTGCTGCGAAGCAGAAGAAGTCACTGCGTGCAAGCCCGAAGAATAATCTGAAGCAAAGAGAGAAATAAGAATGAGCAAAGAACTTACAATGGATACGATCGTAAGCCTCTGCAAAGAAAGAGGCTTTCTTTTCCCCGGCTCCGAGATCTACGGCGGTCTGGCCAATGCATGGGACTTCGGCCCTGTGGGCGTTGAATTGAAGAACAATATCAAAAGAGCCTGGTGGAAGAAATTCATCCAGGAGTCTCCCTACAACGTTGGTCTTGATTCGGCTATCCTGATGAATCCCCAGACCTGGATCGCATCCGGTCATCTGGGCAATTTTGCCGATCCCCTCATGGACTGCAAGGAATGCAAGGCCCGCTTCAGAGCGGATAAGCTGATCGAGGACTACGGCGCTGCTCACGGCGAAGACATCACCGGCATCGACGGCTGGTCCAACGAAGAAATGGAAAAATTCATCGCAGAGCACGAGATCGTATGCCCCGAATGCGGAAAAAAGAATTTCACTTCCATTCGTCAGTTCAATCTGATGTATAAGACCTATCAGGGCATCACCGAAGATTCCAAAAACGAGATCTACCTGCGTCCCGAGACGGCACAGGGCATCTTCGTCAACTTCAAGAACGTGCAGCGCACCTCCCGCAAGAAGGTTCCCTTCGGCATCGGACAGATCGGCAAATCCTTCCGCAACGAGATCACCCCCGGAAACTTTATCTTCCGCATCCGTGAGTTCGAGCAGATGGAGCTGGAATTCTTCTGTGAGCCCGGAACCGATCTGGAATGGTTCTCCTACTGGAGAGAATTCTGCAGAAAGTGGCTGGAATCTTTGGGAATGAATATGGAAAAGCTCCGTTTAAGAGACCATGAGCCCGAAGAGCTTTCGTTCTACAGCAAGGCGACCACCGACTTTGAATATCTCTTCCCCTTCGGCTGGGGCGAGCTTTGGGGCATCGCAGACCGTACCGACTACGATCTGACCCGCCACCAGGAGGTCTCCGGCAAGAGCATGGAATACATCGATCCCATCGATCCCAAGAAGCGCTATGTGCCCTATGTCATCGAGCCGTCTCTTGGCGCAGACCGCGTAACCCTGGCCTTCCTGTGCAATGCCTACGAAGAAGAAGACCTCAGCGAAGACGGAAAAGAAGACAGCCGCGTCGTAATGCATCTGCATCCGGCATTGGCACCCTTCAAGGCCTGCATTCTGCCCCTTACCAAAAAGCAGTCCGAAAAGGCCGAAGAGGTCTATTCCATGCTTTCCAAATACTTCAACGTCGACTATGACGTGGCAGGAAGCATCGGCAAGCGCTATCGCCGCCAGGATGAGATCGGCACTCCGTTCTGCCTGACCGTGGACTTCGATACCGAGACCGACGGCTGCGTTACCGTCAGAGACAGAGATTCCATGGAACAGAAACGAGTTCCCATCGATGAGCTGAAGGCTTATATCGAAGCCGCAATGGAATTCTAAAGATCTGTATTTGCTGCCCCGGACATCCTTTGCCCGGGGCAGCTTCTTCTGTATATCATATCTTAAAGCAGTAATTTGAAAGGAAACGAACATGGCGAAAATTGGTTTTATCGGGGCCGGCAACATGGGCGGAGCCCTGCTTCGCGCCGCCGCAAAGAAGGTCGATCCCAAAGAGATCCTGGTGGCTGACATCAATCAGAAGGCAGTCGACGCATGGGTCAGCGAGCTGGGCGTTGTCGCTGCCGACAACAACACCATCGCAGCGCAGGCCGAATATATCTATCTGGCGGTAAAGCCCCAGTTCATGAAGGATATGCTTTCCGGCATCGCTCCCGCGCTGGCCGCACGAAAGGATCGCTTTATTCTTGTCTCCATCGCAGCCGGCATGACTACCGAAATGCTTACCGCAATGGCCGGTGATCCCTCCTATCCCATCATCCGCATCATGCCCAATATGCCGGCAGCCGTAGGAGAGGGCGCCATTCTGTATACCAGGTCATCCAATGTCACCGATGAAGAGCTGGCCTACTATCTGAACGTTATGGAAAAGGCCGGCCGTTTCTTCCCCCTGGCAGAGCATCTCATCGATGCAGGAAGCTCCGTGCAGGGCTGCGCACCGGCATTTGCTGCCATGTTCGTAGAAGCTCTTGCCGACGGCGGCGTTGCCTGCGGTCTTCCCAGAGCCCTTTCTTACGAGCTGGCAGAGCAGATGATGCTGGGCACTGCAAAGATGCTTTTAGAGGGCATGCATCCCGCAGCTCTTAAGGATGCCGTATGCAGCCCCGGCGGAACCACCATTCAGGGCGTTCGCACTCTGGAAAAATACGGTATGCGCACCGCTTTGTTTGAAGCCGTGATCGCAGCCACCGAAAAGAACAAGGATTTCCGTTAGTCTGCTGCCGGGCCCGGCACAGCCGCAAGGAAATAACGCAAAACAAAAGAGCAGACCCGAAAGGATCTGCTCTTTTTCTGTGTCGAAAGAGTATTGCCGGCAGTGATCTTCTGCAGCGGAAAGGGGCTTACTGGCGGTTGTTGTACGCCTCGATGGCTTTGCCAAGCAGCATGCAGGCCTTTTCCAGAAGCTCGCAGTCGATAACGTAGGCGCAGCGGATCTCGTTCTTTCCGGCGCCGGGAGTGCCGTAGAAGCCGGCAGCAGGTGCATACATAACGGTCTCGCCTTCGTAGCTGAATTCCTCCAGCAGCCACTGCTGGAACTTATCGGTATCGTCGACGGGCAGGGTGGCCATCATGTAGAATGCGCCCTCGGGATTGCTGAGGGTTACGCCGGGAATGGCCTTCAGGCCGTTGTACAGGGTGTCGCGACGCTTCATATATTCGACCTTGACATCGTCGAAGTAAGAGAAGTCGATGCCGTAAAGAGCGGTGGCCACGGTCTGGTCGATGGTAGCGCAGCAGAGTCTTGCCTGACAGATCTTCATGGCATGGGCTACCAGCTCCTTGTTGCGGGAGATCATGCAGCCGATTCTTGCGCCGCAGGCGGAGAATCTCTTGGAAACGGAGTCGATCAGGATGACGTTATCCTTGATGTCGTCGAAGGTGCCGAAGGAAGAGAGAGGCTTGTCGCTGTAGACGAATTCTCTGTAGACCTCGTCAGCGATGAGGAACAGATCGTGCTCCTTGACGAAATCGGCGATGATGCGCATTTCTTCCTGGGTGAGCACGTAGCCGGTGGGGTTTCCGGGGTTGGTGAGCATCATGGCTCTGGTATGGGGAGTCAGGCAGCTTTCCAGCTTTTCTCTGACGGCATATTTGTAGTTTTCCGCCGGGCTGGTGGGAATGGGATGGATCTTTCCGCCGGTCAGGTTGGTAAAGGTGCTGTAGTTGGGATAGAAGGGCTCGGGAATCATCAGCTCGTCGCCGTCATCCAAAATGCAGGAAAGGGCGATGGTGAGAGCTTCGCTTCCGCCGGTGGTGACCAGGATATCGGAAGTCTCAACAGGAACACCGACCTTGTTGTAATATTTCTTGACCGCCTCCAGCAGCTCGGGGATGCCGGGAGAAGGTGCGTATGCAAGAACGTCGATATCGAAGTTCTTCAGAACATCTTTATAAGCGTCCGGCGTTTTGATATCGGGCTGACCGATATTCAGGGGAACGATATTGACACCGCGCTTCTTGCAGGCGACCTGGTAAGGATAGAACTTACGGATCGGGGAATAGCCGCAATTCTGGATCTTGCTTGAAAATTTCATACGTTTGATTCCTTTCGATGATATGGGACTGCAGATTCTCTACCGCAAGGACGACGGAAAACCGCAATCGGATGATGGCAGAGCATATACATAAACAGAAGCGGTCGGATCGGAAATATGAAAATTACTGATCATGTACCACTCAAAATTATAATTTAAAAGATCGAAAAATGGAAGTTGATTTTCGCAGTCTGCATATGATTTTCTTATTGACCGTCCCAATAATTTAAGATGGCAATCGTAATATATTTTCGATAAGTATGGAAATTACTTGCAAATAATGTAAATATATGGTAAATTATCGGCAAGGACGACAGAGCGCAGAAAGGAGCGCTGTGCGTCCTTTTTTGATATCGTTGCATTTTGCTGACGACGCATATACTGCGGAAGTCGCCCTG
>JABUTE010000254.1 GCA_021443825.1 Bacillota bacterium | reverse complement strand
GTCACTGCCTCTCTGGGCTCTTCGACCTCTTCCAGCACGCGGCATCGAACGGCATTGGGCCCTTCGCCGGGGCAGATGTGATTCATCCGGATGGCAACCGAACGGGCACTTCCCACGGGGTGGTCTGTTTTCAGCTCCATGCCCCAGTCCCTTGCAAAGATGCGATCCTTTGAACGCTTTTCGATAGCGGAAAGATCGGTCCTGCCGGTCAGAATGGCGCTCATGTGGGTCGCCGGATCCTCAAAGACAGTCTTTTTATCGCCGATCGCTTCCAGACAGCCGTTGTTCATGATCCCGATCCGGTCGGTCATCCGGTAGACCTGGTCGCTGTCATGGGATACGAACAGGACGGTTTTGCCGAAGGAACGGATCACCCGAAGCAGATCCTTTTCCAGCCGGAACCGAAGATGGCTGTCCAGGGCGGAAAAGGGCTCATCCAGAAGAAGGATCTTCGGATCGGAGACCAGGATCCGTGCCAACGCGACCCTTTGCTGCTGTCCGCCCGAAAGCTGATGGGGATAATGAGAGGCCAGCGGCGCGAGATCAAAGCGTTCCATGATCTGGCTGACGGCCTGCTCCCGCCGGGCTTTCTCTTTTTCCCGTCTGGCGCCGGCGCGGATGTTTTCTTCCGCTGTCATATTGGGAAACAGGGCGTAGCTTTGAAACAGCAGGCCTACGTGGCGCTGCTGAGGCGGCAGATCGATCCCTTTTTCCGAGTCGAACAGGGTTACCCCGTCCAAAACGATGCGGCCCCGGTCCGGCGTTTCGATCCCGGCGATGCAGCGCAGGGTCATGCTTTTTCCGCAGCCGGAGGGTCCCATCAGCGCCAATGTCTCATCGCCTGCTTCGAATTCGCTCTTCAGCTGAAAATTACCCAGTTTTTTTTCAATATTAACATAGATCGCCATTTTAGACACCTCTTCCGGCGGATTTCCTTCCGTCTTTCTTTTCCAGCAGATTGACGGTCAGCAGCACTACAAAGGAGATGGCCAGATTGACCAGCACCCATCGGAAGGCCAGTGCATCGTCGTTGGTGCGCCAGAGCTGGTAGACCGTGGTGGAAATGGTGGCTGTGCGGCCGGGGGTATAGCCTGCGATCATGCTGGTGGCCCCGTATTCGCCCAGGGCGCGGGCAAAGGAGAGCACGGTACCGGCCAGAATTCCCTGCCTGCAATATGGCATGCGGATGCGCCAGAAGATATAGGTATCGGAAAGTCCCAGGCTTTGGGCCGAGTAGGCCAGGGTCTCGTCGAAGGCTTCAAAGGCGCCCCGGGCGGTGCGATACATCAGGGGAAAGATGACCACGGAGGTGGCAAAAATAGCCGACCACCAGTTCATGGTCAGCTTGATGCCGAAGGCAGACAGAAACCAGCTGCCGATCAGATGCCGGGGCCCCAGAAGGCGCAGCAGCAGATAGCCGACTACGGTGGGCGGCAGCACCAGAGGCAGGGTCAGGACCACATCCAGAAGCCCTTTCAGAAAGCGGGGCGCTTTCGCAATATAGTACGCAGCGAAGATCCCGGCGAAAAAAATAATGACCGTGCTGATCAAGGCGATCCGCAGGGAATTGATGAGAGGAAACCAGTCCATAGTCGTTTCGTCCTTTATAAATAAAAAAACGGGGCAGGGCGATCCTGCCCCGCCCGGATGTGCCTTTCGGCTGCGATGCTACGATACGGGAGTAAAGCCGACGGCTTCGAATACCTTGTCGGCTGCATCGGAGGTGAGAAATTCCAGAAATGCTTTGGCGGCCTCCTGATTTTGCGATACGTTCATAACGGCTGCAGGATAGATGACCTGCCCGCACATTTCCTTTGTGGCAGTATCGACAACGGTGAGCCCTGCCGAGCAGGCATCGGTCTGATAGATGATGCCGCAGTCGACGGTTGCCTCAGCCACCTGGGTCGTAACTTCCTTTACGTTGGAACCGTAGGTGAGAGCCCCCTTGGCGACCAGCTCTTCTTCGGTGATCTCATAATAGGCAAGGAGCTTCTGGGTGTACTGCCCCACGGGAACATCGGAATTGCCCATGGCCAGGATGGCAGAGCCCTCCTGCAGAGCCTTGATCATATCTTCGTAGGAGTTGATGCCGGCGGGATTGTTGTCGGGAACGGCAAGGGCGACCTTGTTTTCAAGGATGTTGAAGCGGGTGCCTTCCAAAACGAAGTCCAGTCCTTCGGTGTTGACCTCAGCGGAGGCGGTGATATCCAGCTGGTTCATCTGCTTCTGCCCGGCCGAGATGAAAACATCCACATCGGCGCCCTCCTGGATCTGGGTCTTAAGGGTTCCGGAGGAATCGAAGTTGAACACCAGCGTTACATTGGGATGCTCGCTCATATAGGTCTCGCCCAAGGTGGTGAGAGTCTCTGTCATGGAGGCTGCGGCGAAAACGATCAGCTCGACCTCCTCTTCGGCCGGCTCCTGTGCAGGGGCCGATGGTTCTTCCGGTTTGACCGTCTCCCGGGTCGCCGTGCCGCAGGAGGCAAGGGACAGAAGAAGTGTGAACAGCAACAGAACAGACAGTAGTTTCTTCATTGTAATATGCTCCTTTTCTTGATGATATGCTCAAGTCTATTCTATTTTTGCCGGAAAATAAGTTGCCCAGGCAACATGGTCGATGTATAATTCCCGTAACAGACAGGAGGATGCAGTATGGAACAGATCGCACAGATCCTGAAACAGACAAAGCTATTTAAAGATGTATCGCAGGAGCTTCTGCAGACCTGTATCGTGCCCCGGGGAAAGACCGTCTCTTACCCCAAGGGCAGCTGCCTTATTTCGGCAGGGCAGAAGTGCCATTCCTTTCTGATCCTGCTGCAGGGAACGGTCAATATTATGTACTATTATGCAGACGGCAGCACCAGCCTGTCATCGAAGGAAGCGGCGCCCCGGGTGCTGGCACTGGATCTGGTCGCCACAAAATCGGGAACCTCCCCGTATTTCGCCGTTGCGGCGGAGCCCTGCCTTGTCTTTTCGTTTCCGGCAGACCTTCTTCTTAAGCCGGGCAGCTTTCCGGAAGAGCAGCGGCAGGCTTTGCTGCAGCAGTTTCTGATCATGCTCTCGCACCTGCATATGGAAAAAGAAAAGCACCTGATGGTGCTTTCCCGAAACGGCCTTCGGGATCGGATCATCACCTATCTGTCGCTGCAGGCCCAATGGAAGAACAGCCTCAGCTTTACCATTCCCTTTTCCAGAGAAGAAATGGCTGCCTATCTGTCGGTGAACCGCAGCAACCTGTCTCACGAGCTCAGCCGGATGAAACAGGAGGGGATCATCGATTTTTACAGAAACTCCTTCACCCTTCGGAAGGCAGATCCCTTTCTCGGTTCTGATTCGCAAATGTAAAAACCGCTGCCGGGCCGGAACGCTCCGTGCCCGCAGCGGTTTTCTTCTGCGTTTGTTTTGAAGCTGCTATTCACAGCGGATGAGCCGGATCTCTTTGCGCCCTTCGGGGTCGAAGAATTCGGCCTTGCCGCCGGCAAACAGGATGGTCTCTTCGATGTAGAACCAGACGTCCTTGTTCCATTCGGGAACCTTCTCCAGTACATTCAGCTCCAGGGCGTAGCAGGTATGATCGTGCAGCACGGGCATGCCGCAGGCAAGGGAGCTGCTTTGCTGATCATAAAGACCGAAATTTGGGCCTGCCGAATGACCGAACACGCCGATGGGATGGGTGTAGAGCATGGGGCGAAGGCCTTCTTCCCGGGCTCTTTTTACGGAGGCTTCGAAGATCTGATTGCCTGTGCGGCCTTCGAGCATCTCTTCCCGCACCAGATCCTGGAACCGGTTGCCCTGCTTCATGCCGGCAAGAAGACCGGCGGGCGCCGTTTCCTCACCGTCCTTCAGCACATAGGCCAGCTTCTGAGAATCGGTGCAAAGGCCCATATAGGTGATGCCCATATCGGTATGCAGCAGATCGCCCTTTTGGATGACGGTATCGCTGAGACGCGCGGCGGGGCCATCCTCCCGCTGCACATCCACGTCCGGCGTGAACCAGGCGGAAAGCCCCATGTCGCTGATGCGCTGCAGAATAAAGTACTCCACATCGGCGGTGGTGGTGACGCCGGGCCTGATCACCTGAGGCGAATAGGCCTCCTGCTGGATGCGGCAGGCGATTTCATAGATATGGCGATACATTGTCAGCTCCTCGTCCAGACGGGTCTCGCAGACGCGCATAGCCAGAGGACTGTCGGTGATCAGGGGCCGGCCGCCCAGCGCCTGCTGCAGCTTGCCAAAGAGGCTTTTGGATAGCCCGTCGGTGATGCCTCCGGCATCGGAAACATTGACGGCGATGGCCTGGGGATCCTTTTCTTCGATCACCCTTGCGATGGCTTCGATCTGGGTCTGGGTCTTCGGGTCGTAGGCCTGCCGGTAGAAGGGCCGGTAAGCGCCGTTGGGCCGGCAGCAGCTGATGGCTTCAAAGACGCCGTTCTTCAGGCTGAATAGCAGGCAGCCGGTGCGGGAAACGTATTGCACCCGGGCCGGGGCAAGGCTTCGAAACAGAGGATCTTCGTTGTATTCGCTGCAGAAGACGATCCAAAGGTCGACAGCGCATTCCTTCATCAGCATCGGAACCAGGGTCTTTATCCGTTTCGCAAGCCATTGGTCGCGCAGCGCATACTGCTCCCGAACGGGAAGGATATCGGTGGATTTATTCAGCATAGAGGCCTCCTTACTGTTCGCCGTTCAGATATTCCCGCAGCAGGGTCTCCCAGGAGCCGTAGTCACGGGCGCCGACGATGGGCTCCTGCGAAAGCAGGTTGCCGTCTCCGTCAAAGAATACGGTGGTGGGAACGTAATTGGTCATGTATTTCTGCAGCTCTTCCGAAGCATGCAGAATGGGATAGGTGATGCCCAGCTTATCGATCACGGCCTGGGAGTCGCTGTCGGCATCTTTGGTGGAAAAGACGCCCAGGATCAGAAACCCGTCCTCCCGGTAGGCCTGATAAAGCTTTTCCAGCTCGGGCATCTCGCTGACGCAAGGGCTGCACCAGGGCTCCCAGAAGTTGATCATCACGACGCTTGCTTCGCTCATGACCGTCTCATCGACAGCCTCGCCGGCCAGATCGGTGGTGGAAAAGGCCAGGGCTTCGCTTTTAGCGGCGGTCTGTGCCGGGGCTGTGGTTTCGGGGGCAGCTGCGGAGGGCTTTTCTTCGCCGCAGGAGGCAAGAGCCAGCAGCAGAAGCAGCGCCAGAAGGGCGGAAACGGTTTTTTTCATGGAGATCCTCCTTTCGAAATACTGTTTTTATCAGTGTACACTATTTACCGGCCCTCGTGAAGCTTCTTGCGATATGATATACTGGAGCTGTTATTTCAGGAGGTGGATGTTATGACCGCATCAGAAAATACACGCAGATTGCTGCTGGCACAGAAAAAGACCTATCCGAACATGCAGCTGCAGGATCTGTTTAAATTCATCTACCAGAGCGCCTTCGGCTGTGAGCACCTGATCAGCGACCCATCGGCGATGGTCTCTTACATACAAAAAGAAGCGGAGACCATGACGCCTCACGACGGCCCTGTCGTCGAGCCCCTGGACGGGGATTATGTGCGGGTCTATCTGGATGTGCTGTCGCAGGGCGTCTCTGCGCAGGCGCTGGGCGAGGCCTTCACCCGCTCGGCGGTGCATGTGGAAGAGGGTCCCGCCCGCCTTGCAGAAATGCTGCAGGTGCTGCAGAGCCTGACAGAAGAAGGCCTCATGGGCTTTACACCGCAGCAGCTGGAGGAAGCACTTCAGGACTGGCGGGCTGCCGGCATGGGGGCAGTCCACCACTCCCCCATCTACGAAGAGACCTACAGGCCTGCCTACCGCCTGGTGCGAAAGGACTTTTTAAAGGACCTGGGTCTTTCATCGCCTTCTACCGATGGATGCTGATTCTTGCCAGTTTCTTTTCGGTGTGATAACATACGGAAGGCCGGGATCCTCCGGCAGCTGCTTTATATAAAAAAGAAAGAGGTTCTGCATGAAGCTGAACAACAAACGTACCGTGCTGGTCGGTCTGGCGTTTCTTTCCATCTGCGCCTTCTGGCAGATGTACGACAACATCGTGCCCCTGATCCTGACCAATACCTTTCATATGAACGAGACCCTGTCCGGGGCCATCATGGCAGCAGACAATGTGCTGGCGCTCTTTTTGCTGCCCTTCTTCGGAAGTCTTTCCGATAAGACGAGCACACCCATCGGCAAGAGAATGCCCTACATTTTGTTTGGCACCGGCCTTGCCGTGATCCTGATGAACCTGCTGCCCCTGCTGGACAACAGCTATTACGCACAGCCCTCCGGAGCAAAGCTGGTGCTGTTCGTTGTCACTTTGGGACTGCTTCTTGTCGCCATGGGCTCGTACCGCTCGCCGGCCGTTGCCCTGATGCCTGATGTTACCCCAAAGCCCCTTCGCTCTAAGGCCAACGCCATCATCAATCTGATGGGAGCCGTCGGCGGCATTCTCTATCTGGGCATCGCCGCCGTCGCCTATCCCAATTCCAAAACGGCAGGCATGGACCATATCAACTATCAGCTGCTTTTCGTGGTGGTCTCTTCCATCATGTTTGTTTCCGTTGCTGTTTTGTTTCTGACGGTCAAAGAACCGAAGCTGGCGCAGGAGAATCTGGAGCTGGAGGCGGCCCATCCCGACTGGAATCTGGCAGAGGATGACGGTTCGGGCAGCCAGGTGCTGCCGCCCCAGGTAAAGCGCAGCCTCGGCTTTCTGCTGGCCTCCATTGCTCTTTGGTTCATCGGCTACAACGGCGTTACCACCTGGTTCACCACCTATGTGAGCGCCGTCATGGGGCAGGGTCTGGGAGGCGCTTCCACCTGTCTTCTGATCGCCACGGCCGGCGCCATCGTTTCGTATATTCCCATCGGCGCACTGGCCTCCCGGATCGGCAGAAAAAAGACCATTCAGGCCGGTATCCTGCTGCTGTGCTCCTGCTTTGCTCTGGGCTATGTGCTGACCACCACCTCAAGCACCATCACGGTCCCTATGTTCATCGTCTTTCTGCTGGTGGGCCTGGCATGGGCTGCCATCAATGTCAATTCCCTGCCCATGGTGGTCGAGATGTGCAAGGGCTCCGACGTGGGCAAATTTACCGGTTATTACTACACCGCAAGCATGTCTGCTCAGGTGGTCACCCCCATGCTGGCCGGTTTTCTAATGCGCAATATCAGCTATAAGATCCTGTTCCCCTATGCGGCCTTTTTCGTTGCCATGAGCTTTCTTACCATGACCATGGTGCGCCACGGCGACAGCAAGGCAGACCGCAAGAAAGGTCTGGAAGCCTTCGAGGAGCTTGACAGCTGATGGGCGCCGCCGTATTGATCCTGCTTCGGCTCCTGTTCTGGGGCTTTTTCCTTTGGGTGCTGCTGCTGATGGGAAGAAGCAATAATAAAAGCTGGGCGGCGCTGCAGAACTACCGCTATGCTCACAGAGGCCTTCATTCCAAGCCGCAGATCCCGGAGAATTCGCTGCCGGCTTTTCGCCGCGCCATCGAAAACGGCTACGGCGCTGAGCTGGATGTTCATCTTCTGAAGGACGGAACCCTGGCCGTCATCCACGACTCGGATATGGAGCGGGTCACCGGAAAAAAGGCCATCATCGAAGAGCTGACGCTGCCCGAGCTGGAACACTTCCGGCTGGAGGGCACCGACGAAAGGATCCCTCTGTTTGACGAGGTGCTGGCGCTGTTTGAGCAACAAGCGCCTCTGATCATCGAGCTGAAGGTGCATCACAACAATTACAAGGAGCTGGCCCGGGCGGTCTGCCGCCGTCTTGACAGCTATCAGGGCGATTTCTGCCTGGAATCCTTCGACTTTCGGGCAGTGAATCAGGTTCGAAAGCTGCGCCCCTCCTGGTGCCGCGGCCAGCTGGCCTATAATTCCCTCATCGACCCGGATGCCGCAAAATACAGCAGGCTGCTGCGGTTTGTGACCATGAACCTGCTGACCGACATCCTGACCAGGCCCGATTTTATCGCGTACAATTATCCCGACCGAAAAAACTGGTCGAACCAGCTGGCGACCCGCATCTGGCATAGCCGCAGGGTCAGCTGGACCATCCGTTCGATGGAAGAGCTGCAGACGGCAGAAAAAGAGGGTTGCATTCCCATCTTTGAGAAATTTGATCCCCATACCGGAAACCCGGTCTAGGGATGCTTGAATTTTTCGCGGAAAGTTATAAAATATAATGTGGAAAACTGATCGGGCCCCGGAAAATGTCTTCGTGGGGAGACCGGTTTTTATACCATAGAAAGAGGCAATTATGACCAAAATCGATATCTATTCCGGATTCCTCGGAGCCGGAAAAACCACCCTGATCCGCAAGCTGATCAAAGAGGCCTATAACGGCCAGCAGCTGGTGCTCATCGAAAACGAATTCGGTGAGATCGGCATCGACGGCGGCTTTCTGCAGGATGCCGGCATCCAGATCAAAGAAATGAACTCCGGCTGCATCTGCTGCAGCCTTACCGGAGATTTTAAAGAAGCCCTGTCGCTGGTGGTCGAGCAGTATCACCCCGACCGCATCATCATCGAGCCCTCCGGCGTGGGCAAGCTGTCGGAGGTCGCCGCTGCCGTTATGGCCACCGGTAACCCCGAGCTGGAGCTGGGCGGTCTGACCACCGTCGTCGATGCGTCCAAGTGCAAAATGTATCTGAAGAATTTCGGCGAATTCTATAACGATCAGGTCGAGACGGCTCATTGCATCATCCTTTCCAGAAGCGGCAAGGTCTCAGGCGACAAGATCCAGGAGGCTGTCGATCTGCTCAGAGAGCACAATGCCAAGGCGCAGATCATCACTGCCGACTGGGATGCCCTCACCGGTTCTGAGATCCTGGCTGCAGTCGACGGCAGAGACGCTCTTTCCGAAGAGCTGAAGGCCCTGATCGCCCGGCATGTAGCGGAAGCCGAAGAGGATGATGACGACGAGTGTGAGTGCGGCCACCATCACCACCATGATCACGATCATGAAGAGGATGAGTGCTGCTGCGGTCACCATCACGAGCACCATCACGACCACGATGAGGAGTGTGAGTGCGGCCACCATCACCACCATGACCACGATCACGAAGAGGATGAGTGCTGCTGCGGTCACCACCACGAGCACCATCACGACCACGATGAGGAATGTGAGTGCGGCCACCATCATCAC
>JABUTE010000210.1 GCA_021443825.1 Bacillota bacterium | reverse complement strand
AGCACCTTGGTGCCCATGCGGTTCTTTTCGCCCTCTTTGCTGTAGTAGCTGACGGTGCCGCTCTGACCTGCTGTAATGACCTGTTCCTCGCGGATGATCAGGCAGTGCGCGCCGTTGGTCTCTTCGATCTTATCGTAGGTGGCAATGGCAGTCGATGTCATTGCCCCGGTGACCTTGGGGATCAGATAGACCCGCGTATAAAGAACCGCGATCGCTGCAAGATAGAGCAAAATCAGAATATAGAGGATAGTTCTGAGGATCTTTTTTTTCATAACGATTCATTATAACTGATATGAAAAATTCCTTCAATAGATTGCCCTGCTATTCGTTCTGCTCCTTTGTGAGTTTCTCGAGAATCTTTTTTTCGTCCTTCGTAAAGGAATGGGGAGCGGCGATAAACCGCTGAAACAGGTCCGGACGGCGCTCCTTTGTAAGGCGCAGAGAATTCTCGAACTGCCAGAGACGGATCAGCCTGTGGTTTCCTCCGAACAGCACCTCGGGAACCTCCATGCCCTTGTATTCACGAGGCTTGGTATATTGATCGTATTCCAGAAGCCCGCTGTAGATGGACTCCTCTGCGAGGGATTCCGGGCTGCCCAGCACCCCCGGGATCAGACGGGCCACCGTATCGATGACCACCATGGCAGCCAGTTCTCCGCCGGTCAGGATATAGTCGCCGATGGAAAGCTCCTCCATGGAATAATAGTCCAGTATCCGCTGATCGACCCCTTCGTAATGACCGCACAGGATGTTGATCTCGTCTTCAAAGGCCAGACTTTGGGCAATGGTCTGATCCAGGATCGGCCCTCTTGGCGACATATAGAGATTTCGCTTGCCCAAAGCGCCCACAGAATCCAGCGCATCAAAGGCCGGCTGCGGCGTCATGAGCATGCCGGCACCTCCGCCGAAGGGAGTGTCGTCTGTTTTTCGGTGCTTATCCAGGCTGAAATCGCGTATGTTCAATACATTGATCTCAAGAAGGCCGTTTTCGCAGGCTCTTCCAAGAATGCTGTCTCCCAGCGTCGCAGTGAACATATCGGGAAACTGGGTGAGAATATTGATCTTCATCTTCTATAATTCGGTCATTCCTTCGATCAGCTTTACCGTCATGACCCCTTCTGTCAGATCGACCTTGCGGATGAATTCCTTTACCGCGGGAACGACAAAAGGAGCCCCTTCCTTTGCGGGAGTGATCTGATAAAGATCGTGGGCCGGATTGGGAAGGATGGCGGTCAGCGTTCCTTCGAAGGCGCCGTCTTCGCTGACCACGCGAATGCCCATGATGTCGTCGACAAAATAGGTGTCCTCGGGGATCTCCCAGAGATCTTCGCGGCGAAGGAACAGCTCTTTGTTGATATGCAGTTCGGCAGTGTTGCGATCATCGATGCCGGAAAGCTTCAGGATCACCATGTTTTTCTGATAGCGGGCTTTCTGGATCGTACGGTCCTGTCCGTCCAGAAGAAGACTTTTTATATCAGAAAAACGCGTCATATCATCGGTGTACGGATAGACGCGTAATTCTCCTTTGATGCCGACCGGTGCAGTGATCCTGCCCAGTTTGATCAGATGATTCATCAGGAAACAATCTCCACTGTTACCTTAATGTTCTGTTTGGTTGCAGCTGCTTTCACAACTGTGCGAAGCGCCTTGGCGATGCGACCCTGCTTTCCGATGACCTTGCCCATGTCTTTTTCGCAGACCTTAAGCTCGATCACCATGGAATCTCCTTTGTTGGAAATCTCACGAACGACCACCTCATCCGGGTTGCTTACCAGTGCCTTTGCAATCGTTTCTACTAAACTCAGCATTTCGATCGTCTGCCGGGTTATTCGATAGCGCCGGCCTTCTTCAGCAGTGCGCGAACGGTATCGGTGGGCTGAGCTCCGTCTGCGAGCCACTTCTTAGCTGCTTCGTTGTCAACCTTCAGGGTAACGGGATCGGTCATGGGGTTGTAGTAACCGATCTCAGCAATTGCCTTACCGTCTCTGGTGGTTCTTGCATCTGCAACGATGATTCTGTAGAAGGGCTTCTTGTGAGCACCCATTCTGGTGAGTCTGATCTTAACCATTTTTCTTTTCCTCCTGAAAATGATATATAAGAATTTATTAACTGATTTATTTCTAAAGCATTGCTGCTTTAAGAACTACATAAATCCGCCGAACTTTCTGGCAAACCGCTTGCCCATTTTTCCGTTAGTGACCTGCTTCATCAGCTTTTTGGTCTCCTCGTATTTTTTGATGAGGGAGTTTACCTTGTTGACGGTAACGCCGGCACCGGCAGCGATGCGCTTGCGGCGGCTGGCGTTGAGAATGGAAGGATCCTTTCGCTCGGCAGGCGTCATGGAAAGGATGATGGCTTCCATGGTCTTGAATTCCTTTTCTCCGTCAGAGATCTGCTGATCGGAGATCTTGCCGGCAGCACCCGGCAGCATATCCATCAGCTTGCCCAGCCCGCCCATATTGCGGATCTGGCCCATCTGATCCAGATAATCCTCTAAGGTGAACTGATTTTTGGAAATACGCTTTTCCAGCTCGGCTGCCTTTTCCTCATCGAAGGCCTCCTGCGCCTTTTCGATGAGGCTCATCATGTCGCCCATGCCGAGGATCCGCGATGCCATGCGGTCGGGATAGAAAGGCTCGAGAGCTTCGATCTTTTCGCCCACACCGGTGAACTTGATGGGTCTTCCCGTGACAGCCTTGACAGAAAGCGCAGCGCCGCCTCTGGTATCACCGTCCAGCTTGGTCATGATGATGCCGTCGATGCCCAAAGCATCGTGGAAGCCCTGGGCTGCATTGACCGCATCCTGACCGGTCATGGCGTCGACAACCAGAAGGATCTCGTGGGGATGGAGGGCATCCTTGATATTCTTCAGCTCATCCATCAGCGCTTCGTCGATCTGCAGACGGCCCGCCGTATCCAGGATCAGAAAGTTGTATCCCTTTGCCATAGCTTCCTTTTCGGCAGCCCGGGCAATGGCAACCGCGTCCTTTGTGGAGCGGTCGGAATAGACCGGAACACCGATCTGCTTTCCGACGATCTCCAGCTGGTCGATGGCGGCAGGACGGTAGATGTCGCAGGCAGCCAGCATGGGCTTTTTGCCCTCCTTGCGCACATGCAGGGCCAGCTTTCCGCTGGTGGTCGTTTTACCGGTACCCTGAAGACCTACCAGCATTACCGTGGTAAAGCCCTTGGGCGAATAGGTCAGCTTGCTGGTGGTTCCGCCCATCAGCGCGATCAGCTCATCGTTGACGATCTTGATGACCTGCTGAGCCGGGGTAAGAGAGCGCATCACGTCTTCACCCAGCGCTTTTTCCTTTACCGATGCGACGAAGTCTTTTACGACCTTGTAGTTGACGTCTGCCTCAAGAAGTGCCAGACGCACCTCGCGCATCGCGTCGTTCAGATCGGCTTCGGTAATGACACCCTTGCCCTTCAGCTTGCTGAATGCTTTATTAAGTTTTTCTGAAAGTCCTTCAAATGCCATCGTATCCGTCTACCTGTTCAGTTCTGTCAGCTTGCCTTTGATCTGCTCCAGCGCCGTGCAAAGCGGTCTGTCGCAGGCTCTGCTCTGCTGCAGCGATCCGATGGAATCGAACAGCTCATTGCAAAGACGCAGGCAATTTTCGTAGTTTGCGATCAGATGCAGCTTATCCTCATAGCTTCGAAGAGCTGTTTCTGCCTTTTTTACCCCGTCGCTCACCGCCTGGCGGCTGACACCGAAGGCCTCTCCGATCTCGGAAAGAGAAAGGTTATCCTCGTGGTATAATCGCAGGAATTCACGCTGCTTTTCCGAAAGCAGTTCGCCGTAAAAATCCAGGAGAAGACTGATCTCTTCAAGTTTTTCAAGCTTGTCTGTATTCACAACGGTCCTAATTTAGCATACACAAAGAATGCTGTCAAGCCTTTTTGCTTGACAGCACGATTATTTTTTATTTCAGATTTTTCAGAAGGTCCAGCAGCTGCAGATCCCTTTGGGTGACGCGGATCCCGGTCTTGTATTCGGTGCCGTCGGGGTAACGGACCGCAACCGCGATCTCCTGCCCCGGGCAGAAGCCCTTCCCCTTTACATCATTTAAAAAAGCAGGAACTCTGGGATGATCGGAGCAGAACAGGTTCCAGGTCTGCTTCAGCTTCAGCAGCAGATTCAGATCGAGCATGGCGGTTTCTCCTTTCGATCACAAAGCTTCTTCGCCTTGCGGTGTCATCAGCCGGCGGATCGCTGCAAAATACGCCTCTTCGGCCCTCTTTGCGTCAATCGTGGTAAAGCAGCCGTTGTCGTAAAGTACGTTTCCTTCGACCATGGTCATGACCACATCGGAGGCCTGCGCCGAATAGACGAGAAGATTGGCGATGTCTCCCGCAGGCTTCAGATGGAACCGGTCCATATCCAAAGCGATGATATCGGCCTTCATACCTTCGCAAAGCATGCCGGTATCGGGGCGGCCCAAGGCCTTCGCCCCGCTGACGGTGGCCATATCCAGAACCTGGTCGGCGGTGACCAGCGTGGGATCATTGTGAAGACCCTTCTGCAAAAGAGCCGCCAGGTGCATCTCTTCGAACATGTTCAGATTGTTGTTAGAAGCGCAGCCGTCGGTGCCAAGAGCCACATTGACGCCCATTTCCAGCGCTTTTGCGATGGGCGCAAAGCCGCTTCCCAGCTTCATGTTGCTGGTGGGATTATGGACCAGCGTGGCGCCGCATTCCTTCAGGATGGCCAGATCCTCGTCTTCCAGCCAGACGCAGTGGGCCATGTAGGTGGGCGTATTGAGCACGCCGATCTTCTTCAGATACTGCACGGGAGTCATTCCGCCGCGGCGCTGCTTGCACTCCTCGTGCTCCGCCTTGGTTTCGGAAACGTGGATCTGAATATTGGAGGAATAGTGATGCGCCATCAGGGCCAGAGCCGTCATGGTGTTTTCGGTGGTCAGATATTCGGAATGGGGCGCCCATTCTGCCTTGATCAGACCGCCGCCCATACCGTCGTAATGCTTGATGAAGGTATCGCATTCCTGAAGACGCTGGCAGTCTTCGGCCTTCATGGATGGATCAAAGCACAGCATCACGCGGCCCAGATTCGCTTTCATGCCGGCATCGGCAAATACCTGCGCCGCAGCCCAGGGAAAATCATACATCTCGGAGCAGGCGGTGGTGCCGCTTGCCAGCATTTCCATGATCGCCCAGCGGGTTCCGGCTACGATGTCTTCGGGAACCATTTTGGCCTCGATGGGAAAGATGGCTTCGTTGAGCCAGCGGTGAAGAGGAAGGCCCGATCCCACGCCTCTGAGCAGGGTCATGGCGGCATGCCCGTGGGCATTGATCAGTCCGGGCATCAGAAGTTTGCCGGTCATATCCCGGTGCTGCTCGTAGCTCTCGCTGGGGGCAGAGGTACCGATATAGGCGATCTGATTGTCTTTCACTCCCAGGTATCCGCGGGGGATCGCAGAATAGCGTCCCTGTTCATCTCGCTGAAGGATCATGCCGTTTTCAAATAAAATGTTCATAATAAAACGCTCCGTTATCACATAGGTTATCTGATGCAGTTCATCTGCAGCAAACAAGTGCATTCTACCACAAAGAGCTGTTCATCGGTGCAAAACAGCACAGAAAACTGTCAGAAATACGAAATTCAGCCCTCGAAGCAGCCTTCTATCCGATCTGTTTCTTTATATCTTCTGTGATGCGCTGCTCCAGACGGCGGGCTGCAGCTTCTTCAGGACCGGCAGCCGAAATATAAAGCTTCAGCTTAGGCTCTGTTCCGGAGGGCCGAACGATCACGCTGCTGCCACCTGTAAGGCAAAGCTTTACCATATCGGCCCCGGGAAGACCGTCCAGCCCGCCGGAATAATCGAGAAATTCCAAAACACGGCAGCCGCCCAAAGGCCCGATGAGGCCGGACGATCCGGCCGTGCGCAGCGCAGCCATGGTCTTCTGCATCCTTGCAAAGCCCTGCGATCCTTCAAAGGCAAAGCTGCAGACCGTGTGGATCAGGCATCCGTGCTCTTTATAGAGCTGCTCCAGCCGCTGCAGAAGAGAAATGCCCCTGCTGCGGTAATAGCTGAACATTTCACAGATCAGCAGGCATGCGTTGATGCCGTCTTTGTCGCGCACATGGCTGCCCGACAGATAGCCGCAGCTTTCTTCAAAACCGAACAGAAAGGAATCGACGCAGCCTTTTTGCTCCAGTGAAGAGATCTGCTCTCCGATGTATTTAAAGCCGGTGAGCACGTTGACCGTACGGACGCCGTACCGTTTCGCAATGCGGCCGGCAAGATCTGTGGTGACGACGGATTTGATCAGCACCGGATCCTTCGGCATTGTTCCGTGCTTCGTCTTCTGGCTGCAGATGAAATCCAAAAGCAGAATTCCTGTCTCATTGCCGGTGAGCAGCCGGTAGTCCTCACCGTCGCGCACGGCGATGCCGACCCTGTCGCAGTCGGGATCGGTGGCCAGCACCAGATCCGCGCTCAGCCGCCGGGCATAGTCGATGGCAAGAGTCATGGCCTGCCGGTTTTCCGGATTGGGCGTGGGGCAGGTGGGAAAATCGCCGTCGGGAAGGCGCTGCTCTTCGACCACCGTCAGGTGATCAAAGCCGGCCTCGGTCAGCGCGCGGGTCACCGGAAGGTAGCCGCTGCCGTTAAGAGGGGTATAGACGATGGAGCAGTGGTGGTCGGCCGCATCGCCATACAGAACGGAGCAGCTTCGGATCTGCTTCATAAAAGCATCGGTCACCGAAGGATCCACAGGCTCAATAAGGCCTTCAAAAGGCAGTGCAACCGTACTCTGCACCGGCAGAGCCATCAAAGCATCTGTCCGGCGGAGCCTTCGCATAACATCATCGGCAACAGCTTCGGTGATCTGGCAGCCGTCCGGCCCATAGACCTTATAGCCGTTATACTCGGCCGGGTTGTGGCTGGCAGTGATCATGATACCGGCAGAGGCTTTCAGATGTCGAACGGAAAAGGACACGAAGGGCACGGGAGACAGATGGGGCCACAGGTAGACCTTAAGACCTTTCTTTGCAAATACAGCGGCTGCCGTACGGGCAAACAGGTCGCTGTTTCTTCGGCTGTCGTAGCCGATGACAACGGCTGCACCGCCCCCGTACTGCGAAAGCAGATGCTCCGCCAGACAGGCAGAGGCCCTGGCTACGGTATAGATGTTCATCCGGTTGGTTCCGGCGCCCATCACACCGCGAAGGCCGGCAGTGCCGAATTCCAGATCCTTATAGAAAGCATCTTCGATCTGGGAATCCGTCATGGTCTGCAGCTCCGAGATCAGCTGGGGGTCCGCGGTGGCCAGCCGAAGCCAGCGGTCATATTCAATTTTGATGTTTTCCGGAAGGATCTGCTCGAAAGGCATGTCGTTTCGGCTTTCTTTCATTGTTGACATAATATTTGTTACGTTAATAAAAGCTTCTATAACAGGGATGTTCTCACTGGATCGCAGAGCCGAATATTTCGTTCTGATTGAAAGAGACTGGATCCGAAAGATACAATTGATACTTTAACACGAAATGATGCAGTTTCTGTGCATATTTCATTACACTGCTTCATCGATTCTTCACTTTGCAATTGTTATCGGGCACGTGACGGGGTATAATAATAGACGGTTTATTATCACAACATATTACAGGAGATATTATGGATACTTCAGTTGCTTCCATGGTCGTGACCGCCGTATTGAAGCTTGGTGTTATGGGCGTCGTCGGCTTTGTCGCCGCAAAGCTGGGCTGCCTCAACGAACAGCGCACCAGCGCGGTCTCTAAGGTTCTGGCAGATATCATTCTGCCCATGCTGCTGCTCAACTCGTTTCTGACCAAATACGATGCCAGCCGCAATGCCGGTTATTTTTACGTGCTGATCGGGGCCGTCGTGCTCAATCTGCTGGTCATGGTTCCGGCAACGCTGGTATTTCCCAAAAAGAACAATCCTCAGTGGGCCACCGACCGCAACAGCGCGATCATATCCAATGCAGGCTTCGTCGGGATCCCCCTCTTCACCATGATGGGATTAAACGACAGCATCTTCTATCTGAGTGCCTATGTCATGATCGCCAACGTGCTGCTCTGGACGTATACAGTCCTCTGCTATAAAGAAGAGTTCAGCAAAAGCAGCATTATTTCGCTTTTTAAGAGCCCGACCATCATTGCCATTTTCGTCGGTCTGATCATCTATTTCGGAAAGATCCCCGTACCGGCTCTGATCTCCGGTCCGGTGGCCAGCATGGGAGCTGCCTGCGGTCCCATCGCCATGTTCGTTACCGGCGCCATTCTCGCCAGGACCGATATCATCGGCGTCATGAAGCGGTTCAACGGCTGGCTTGCCATCGCCATGAAGCTGGTGCTGCAGCCGCTGCTTGCAATTCTGTTCTGCAAGCTGTTTCCTTCTTCCGATTCTGCCATGTTCTGTCTGGTCATCGCGGCGGGCTGCCCCGTGCTCACTCTCTGCCCCGTGCTAGCCATGCAATACGGAAAGGATGAAAAATACGCCGCCGGCGTGCTCTGCCTTTCCATGCTGCTGTGCATGGCCACCATTCCCGTTATGGCAGCAATCTACGCCATGTTCTAAACGAACTTAAGTCTTTGTATTCAAAAGCCGCTTCCTGAAAAGAGAAGCGGCCTTTTTTATGAAGCGGTTCGCACCGATAAGCTGCTTGCAGGCAGCACTCTACTCTTCGTAGCCGTTGGGATTCATCTGCTGCCAACGAAGACTGTCGCGGCACATGTCTTCGAGGGTATATTCCGCCTTCCATCCCAGTTCGCGCCATGCTTTCGCCGGATCGGAATAGCTGACGGCCAGGTCGGCGGCCCTTCTGGGGCCGATCTCATAGGAAATAGCGATTCCGGTAGCCTTTTCGAAGGTGCGGATCACTTCCAGCACCGAATAAGCGGTGCCTGTTCCCAGATTGTAGACCGAAATGCCGGGGCCCTTTTCGATCGCCTTAAGAGCGGCCACGTGTCCTCTTGCCAGATCCACCACATGAATATAGTCGCGGATGCCTGTACCGTCGGGCGTATCGTAGTCATCTCCGTAGACCGTAAGCACGCTGCGCTTTCCCACGGCGGTCTGAGTCATATAAGGCACCAGGTTGTTGGGAATCCCGGCGGGATCCTCTCCCAGCAGGCCGGAAGGATGGGCCCCGATGGGGTTGAAATAGCGCAGCAGCACCAGATGCCACGGATC
>JABUTE010000057.1 GCA_021443825.1 Bacillota bacterium | reverse complement strand
GTGATTTTCTACCTATATAGCATCATCAATGGCGTGGTATTCTCTTGCATCTTGCTGGCATACACAATGTCGTCCATCGTCAGCACCTTCGTCAGCGGCGACATCGGCATGACCGCCGTTCTCACCGCCATCATAACCCCGCTGGTCAACACCTGCTCCACAGTCATTTTTGAAAAGTATTCCGACAAAAGCAGCTCCGGATGGCAAAAGCTGATCAAGATACTGAAAAACCCCCTCGTGCTGTCCAGCATTCTGGGGGTTGCTGCAAATCTGCTTCGTTTGCCGATCCCGACGGTGATCATCTCGGGCGTCGTCAAGAAACTGGCCGCCATGGCCACTCCGGCAGCCCTGCTGTCGCTGGGCGCCACCTTCGATTTTTCCAGGCTCAGCCTTTATAAAAAGCAGCTGGCCATCATATCTGTCGGAAAGCTGCTGGTGCAGCCTGCCGTGATCGTAGCACTGGCTGTGCTGCTGGGCATTCGCGGAGCCGACCTGATCGCCATCGTGATCTTCAGCGGCTCGCCCACAGCGGTCAATTCGTACAGCACGGCCGTATCCATGGGCGGAAACAGCGAGCTGGCAGGCCAGACGGTCATCTTCACCTCGTGCCTTTCGATCCTGACCCTGTTCGCCCTTCTGTGCGGCATCGGTCTCATGGGATGGATCTAAGGGCTATGCCCAGGGATCCTCTTCTTTGGGAATTCGGATGCCCATCAGCAGTCCGCCGTATTCATGAACGAACCACTGTCCGGTAGAAGGCTTCAGGCGAAGACTCATGGAACGGGGGCTGTCAGCTCCGCCGCTGGTCAGATACAGAGTGATATAGCCTTCGTTAGTGCGGCTGTAAGGATTGTCTTCCACCGCAAGAGTAAAGGGCTGCGCCGGCGTATAGTTGTTTTCGGGCGTTGCGCCTGCAAAATAGGAGCGGGGAACATAATCCTTATCGAAAAACCGATCGCGGATGAACTGCCTGTCGTAGGGCGTAAGTCCTGCCGGGCCCTTCAGGAATTCCATCATCTGATAGCAGACCTCCCGATCCTTCGGGTACTGCGCAAGGGCCAGGATGCACAGGGCTGCCGATGCAAAGGGATCCTGAAGACTGCTCTCGGGCAGAGCCTTCAGCTCCTCTAAGGTCGCAGGCAGAACCGAAAATGTATACTGTTTTCTTTCCATAGGGATACCTCCTTAGGTGGAAACGGTGCATAATAACAGATATATTTAACGTATCATTCTGCAAAGAACAAGTCAAGAGAGCAGCGTGGCTGCGATGCGCCGCAAAGCCGTCTGCGCGGCCGGTTTCAACAATACCAGATACATCCGGGCTTTCTCCCGGAGCTTAAGGAGAAGCATTACTATGAACGAACAGGAATTGAAAAGCCTGCTGCAGGCCATCGAGCCGGCAGATGCAGAAGCCATCGCAAAGGCAAAGGCTCGCCAGCTTTCTCTGGCAAAGCCGCCCGGCAGTCTGGGCAAGCTGGAGGATATCGCAGTTCAGCTGGCCGGGATCACCGGAAAGCAATTCAACAGCCTGCAGAATAAGAGGATCATCGTCATGTGTGCCGATAACGGCGTCGTCTGCGAAGGGGTCTCTTCCACCCCCATGTCGGTGACCCTGTCGCAGGCCATGAACATGACCCGCCACCTCACCGGTATGAGTTCCCTTGCCAAATATACCGGCGCCCAGGTCGAGGTGGTCGACATCGGAATCAACGCGGACTATTCCCACCCGCTGATCTTAGACCGCAGCATGGGAAAGGGAACGAAAAACCTGTATAAGGAGCCTGCCATGACAAGGCAGCAGGCCATCGATGCCATCGCTGTGGGCATCGAACGGGCCTTCGCAGCCAAAGAAGACGGCATCGATGTGATCGGCACCGGCGAGATGGGCATCTCCAATACCACCACCTCGGCCGCCGTGCTCAGCGCCCTTACCGGCCTTTCCGTGGAAGATGTCACCGGCAGAGGAGCAGGTCTTACCGATGATGCCTTTGAAAAAAAGAAGCATGTGATCCAGACGGCTCTGCAGCTTCATCAGCCCGACCCGAAGGATCCCATCGATGTACTGGCAAAGGTGGGCGGCTTTGATCTTTGCGGCATGTGCGGCACCTTTCTGGGCGCTGCCATGAAAAAGCTTCCTGTTGTCATCGACGGTTATATCTCCATCGTTGCAGCCCTCTGTGCCTGCCGCCTGGCGCCCCTGGCCGCCGACTATATGTTTCCTTCCCACAGCTCCTTTGAGATCGGCTATTTAAAGGCCGCGCAGGAGATCGGTCTGCAGCCTTATCTTGACATGGGCATGCGCCTTGGCGAAGGCAGCGGCTGCCCTCTGGCCTTTCAGATCATGGACTGCGCCTGCGCCTTTACCAATACCATGGCAACCTTTGAGGAGGCAGCCATCAACGATGACTATCTCGACCAGCTGAAAAAAGGCGACAGCTTTACCGTAAAACGATGATCGTATTTATTTCAGGCGGCAGCAAAAGCGGAAAATCATCGCTGGCGGAAGACCTGGCCGTAAAGCTTGCCGGCGATGCAACACGCTGGTATATCGCTACCATGGTTCCCCATGATGAGGAAGACCGGCAGCGGATCCGAAAGCACATCGCTTCCCGCAGCGGCAAAGGCTTTATCACCCTGGAGTCGGCCGATGCAGACCCCTCCATCGCCATCGGAAGAGAAAAAGATACCTTTCTTCTGGACAGCGTTACGGCCCTGCTCTCCAACCGGATGTTTCGGAATGACTATTCCGTCGATCCGGAATGCGGCAAAAAAACAACGGAAGCTCTACTGCAGCTGGCCGGCCGTGTCAACAATATCGTATTTGTCAGCGATTACATCTATGCCGATGCAGAAAACTACGGCGAGCTGACGGAGGAATACCGCAGAAATCTGGCTTTGATCGATCAGGCTCTGGCAAACGCCGCCGGGCTGGTCATCGAGATGACAGGTTCCTTTCCCATCGTGCACAAAGGAGAATTGCTATGACAGGCTGGCTCACCGGATTTTTCATGGCCTGGGGCATGTTTTTCATCGTCCCCTGCCCGGTTCTGCTCTGGAGCGAAGAGCACCGCGAAAAAATGCTTTTGCAGATCCCTCTCATCGGCCTTCTCATCGGGTCGCTGTGGATGCTCTGGGCCTGGCTTCTGCAGCTGGCCGCCTGCCCTCTGCCCATCCGCGCCGCCCTGGTCTTTCCGGCGGCTCATGTGCTCAGCGGCGGCATCCATCTGGATGGCTACATGGATTGCTGCGATGCCATCCTTTCAAGAAGAGACCTGCAGACCCGCAGAGCGATCCTGAAGGATTCTCATGTGGGCTCCTTTGCCGTGATGGCCATTGCCTTTTTGTTTCTGCTGAGCAATGGGGCTGTCGCCTCGTGGAGTCCGAAGGGCCTTTCCGGCTGTTTGCCTCTGGCACTGATCCCGGCCATCTCCAGAAGCTGCTCTTCGGCAGCCCTCTTTCATCTTAAGCCCATGGATACCAGCAGCTACCGGCAGATGAAGCAAAGCTATAAAAAAGCATCTCTTCTGGTGATGCTCTTTTTCGCTCTCCTTCCTTTGGCGGCTGCCCTTTGGATGGGCCTCTCGCCCGTCAAAGGACTTTACGGGCCGGTGTGCATGGTCTCCTGCTGGCTTGCCATCGGAATCGCCTCCAAAGACCTGCAGGGCATGTCGGGCGATGTGAGCGGCTTTGCCATCACGGTCGGAGAGCTTTGTGCCCTGCTCTGCCTTGCCCTGCTTCACTGAGAAAGGAGTCTGCCATGGATCTGATCACCGGAGGTGCCTATCAGGGCAAACGGACCTATGCCATGAAGCATTTTTCCGTTTCGGAAGAGGATATCTTCTGCTGCAGCGAGGATGCGCCCTGCGATTTTACGGCCGGATGCATCGATCATCTGGAAAACTATGTTCTTTATTGCGTTAAGAATCATCTGGAGCCTGCGATGGACTTTCGCAGCGATGCCGTGCTGATCGGCCGTGATATCTCCTGCGGAGTGGTACCCACCGATCCGCTGATCCGCCGCTACCGGGAGGTCTACGGCCGCTATCTTCAGACGCTGGCGGCCCGATGCGACAGCGTGACCCGCATGTTCTGCGGGCTTCCCCAGAAGCTAAAATAGACAGGAGGACTCATGAAGCTTTATCTGCTCCGCCACGGAAAGACGGTCGCTAACGAACGAAACGAGTATTGCGGCTTTACCGATTCCCCTCTTTCGCAGGCAGGAAAAGAAGAACTGCTGCAGCTGAAAGAACAGTATGATTATACGGTATGCGAAAACACCGTCTTTTATACCTCCGGGCTGACCCGCACCGAAGAGACACTGCAGCTGCTGCTGGGCGATGTTCCCCACATTCCCCAGGCCGATTTTAAGGAAATGAATTTCGGCATCTTTGAAGGCAAGACCTACGAGGAGCTGAAGGAGCTGCCCGCCTATCAGACCTGGATCACAGGCGATAACGAAGCCAATGTCTGCCCGGGCGGCGAAAGCGGCAACCAGCAGACGGCCCGCGTCTGCCGCGCTGTCGACCGGCTGATCGACCGGGGCGAAAACGCCCTGCTGGTAAGCCACGGCGGCACCACCACCGCCATCATGCAGCATCTTTTTCCCGGCGAGGGTAAGAACCGCTACCAATGGAAGCCGGAGGGCGGCAGAGGCTATCGGATCACCATCGAAAACGGATCGCTGACCTACGAACCCTTCCCCAAAGAAAAACAGTAACACAAAAGCTCCCGAAGCCCATACGGCCCGGGAGCTTTTTAATTGTCTGTTTGTGCCATTTAAAGCTTTCGGATCTCTTCCATTCGGTCGAAAGCCTCCTTCAGCACCGGCACCTCAACGGTGCAGGCGATGCGGATATGCCCCCTGCCGGTTGCGCCGAACACGGCGCCGGGAGAGACCAGAATGTGGGCCTGCTCCAGCAGGCTGCTGCAGATGTCCGCCGAAGAAAGACTTTTGTCTGCAGCGCCGGGAAAGAGATAAAAGGCCCCTTTGGGAGGATACAGCGTCAGATAGGGCAGCCGTGCCACCCGGTCTGCGGCATAGAGTACCCGCGTGCGAAACAGAGCGGCATTCTCTTCCATGATCTCACGGCGAAGCTGCAGAGCCTTGATCACCGCTCTTTGCGAGACCGAAGGCGCCGTATAGATCAGCATGCCGGCGGCAGCCATGGATGCATCGATGATGGCAGGCTCAGCGATGGTAAAGCCGATGCGCCAGCCGGTCATAAAGAAATTCTTCGAAAAGCTGACCACAGTGATCGTCCGCTCTGCAGCGCCGGGAATCGTGCGCATGGGAATAAAGCTGCCGTCGTAAACATAGCAGGTATAGACCTCATCGGCGATGATCAGCAGATCGTGGCGGGCCGCAAAATCAGCCAGCAGCATCAGCTCCGCCTCGCTGTAGACCTTGCCGGTGGGATTGGCCGGATTGTTGAGGATCAGCGCCTTGGTGCGATTGCTAACGGCAGCCTCCAGCGCCTCCAAACGGGGCATATAGCCGTCTTCTGCAAGGGCAGGGACCTCCACCGGGATTCCTCCGGCCAAAGCGATCTGCTGGCGATAAGGGGTAAAATAAGGACTCAGCAGCAGGATCTCATCCCCCGGATCGCAGATCGCCAGAATGGCCTGCGCAAGGCCCAGGCAGCCGGAGCCGGTCACATGGACCATTTCCGGAGTGATGACCTGCCCGTGGTCTTCGCTCCATGCAGCGCAGATGGCTTCCACCAGCTGACGGTCGCCGCGGGGCAGACCGTAGCGAGTATAGCCTCCTTTGGCATCGGCAAAGGCCGCATCGATGATCCGCTCATCGGTCACCCGGTCTACATCGCCGATGGAAAGATCGATGATGTCGTCGTATTTTTCGAGGGCTGCCGTATCAAGCACCAGACCGGCGCCGGTCTGAAAGCGAGCAGCTACATAATTTCGTGCCATAAGAACTCCTTTTGATGCGAATGGATCGGCCGGGCCATAAAGGCCCTTCTTTCTGTTACTATACCCCATCCGGCGAAAAATAGAAATACCGGCACGGCCGGCCCCATGAAAAAGCTGCCCTCCGAAGCAGAGGGCAGCATTGCCTTTCAGGTAACGGGAGAGGACCGGTAAATTACAGGCCCAGTTCCTTCTTGAGGGCTTCCAGCTCGTCGTTGACAGAAGCGGTCTCGCCGTTCTTATACTTTTCTGCGATGACCTGGGCCTCGTCGACCTGGACCATATTCAGCTCTGCCATGGCAGAGGCTTCATCGAGCAGCTTGTCAGCCTTGGCTTCCATTCTTTCGAAGGCAGCGGCAGTCTGCTCGAACTTTTCTGCGGAATTGGCATACTTGTTGATGGTCTGCTGAGTCTCAGCCACATTGACCTTAGACTTGATGGCAGCCTTCTTTGCTTCCAGCTGAGCAATGTCAGAAGAAAGCTTGTCGTGAAGCTGCCGCATCTTGACAGTGCTTTCGTGAGCGGCTGCGGCAGCGACCTGCAGGGCGGCACCCTCGGTCTCCAGCTGCTGCTTCTTTGCGATGAATACCTTTGCATCACCCTCGTTGCCCTGCTGAAGGGCCTTCTTTGCGAAATCGGTATACTTTGCGATGTCGGCAGCGTTCTGCTCCACCAGTCTCTGGGTGCGCTTTTCTTCGGCCATGACCTCTGCCGTCTGCTTCTTAACATCAGCAAGATCGTTCTTGGCATCGATCAGGTACTGGTCGATCATCTTGGCAGGATCCTCTGCCTGCTCCAGAACGGCATTGATATTTGCGGTGAAGATCTCTTTGAATCTGTTTAAAATGCCCATGGTTGAATACCTCCGTTTGAAAGGAATGAGAAATATGGTTTATGAAAAAGCAGTCTGCTTTTTTTCTTTTCTGACCGGGGCGCAGGCAAGGGCAAGAAGCTCGTCTGCCTCGGGGGAATCAGGTGCACCGATCAGCACCAGCTTTTGGGAACGGTTCAGCTTTTTGATGTGAGCCTCCAGCCGAAGGGCCTGGGAGCGGTCTGCTGCCTGCCGCAGAAAGACCAGCTCGACCGGCCTTCGCGATCTGGTATATTTGGCACCGGTTCCGCTGTTGTGCTGCGCCAGCCTTCTTTGAGGATCGGTGGTGATGCCGCAATAAAGAGTTCCGTCACTGCAGCGAAGCAGGTATACAAAAAAGGGTTCCTGTTTGCGTTCCATCCGATCCCCTTTCGCTCGGTTGAGTTGATTATAATACAACGGCTCACCCTTGTAAAACATACAAAAAGGCGAAAAAGAGCCGATCATTGCGCTGCTTGCGATGCAAATACGGGCGGCTAAAGGCCGCTGTGGAAAAAGAATTCGCACCATTCATGAAGCGGGGTTCCGATAAAATAGGAAAAGGCATTGGCTGCAGCCACCTTCCAAAGCAGCGAAAAGCCCTGCCCCAGTTCGCCCTTCAGCAGCAGATATTCGATCAGCACCACCAGAAGCTCCAGCAGCAGAATATACCCGTACAGGGCGGGCTGCAGCTGCAGCAGCAGGTTCAGCGACAGATTGGTCAGGATGTTGACCAGACAAAGGATCTGATGCTCGCGAAGAGTGCGGGCCCCCAGCGCCAGGAAGACGATGGCTTCCAGAACGACGGTGAGAACGCAGGCCCGCAGCATGGGATACAGGATCACATGAAATTCCCGGAAATACCACATGATGTGCTACTTTCTTTTCTTCAGGATCCGAAGCAGCACGGCAGCGATCACGAGAATGGCACAGATGGCAATATAAACGGGGGTCTTGCTGACCACATAGTAAGGCAGCGGCGCGACATCGGCAAAGGCAGCGGTAGAGGCAGCGGCGACCAGCAGCAATCCGATCATTATAGAACAGATCCGAGACTTCATTTTTCAGGTTCCTTTCATGAAATACAGCGAGAGAATGCACGACAGCAGCAAAAGACAGCGCGCAGATCGAAGACGATCGGCTCAGCGCTGCGCAAGACGAAGCGGCGAGGCGTATGCTGCCTTTGTCTATTTCTTTTTTTTGCGGATCACGCGAAGCAGCGCAGCCCCGACGGCAACAATACTGCCCAGGGCGACATACAGCGGAGATTTCGGTCCTTCCGGAGGAATCGGCTGAATGACCGCATCTGCAAATACACAGGAAGCGCCTGCCGCGACCAGCAGCCATCCGATCATTAAAGAACAGATCCGAGACTTCATTTTTCATGCTCCTTTCTGAGAATACAGGTCGTATACAGGATCGCCAGCCATCCGAAAAGGAAGGCCGCCATGATCAGGAACGCATTGTTTTCATACGATCCGATCAGCTGTCCGGCCAGGGTACCCGGCCAAAGAGCAGCAGCGGCAATGCCGAAGGCGGCTGCCGGGCGACTTTCTAAAAGACGGGCGAGCAGATAAAGCGTAACAGGCATGGTCAGATTGAGCAGCCATTGACCGGCAAGGGAAAGAACCATGCGGCTTTGGAAAAAGGCGGTCAGAAACGCGGCAGGAAGGATGCTCAGCCAGGCTGTCTTTGCAGGGCCCAGGCGGTCGCAGAGAAAGCCGCCCAGAAACTTTCCGGCAAATACGAAAAAGGCAAGGATCAAGGCCTGCTGCGGACCCGCCTTCCAGGAAAAGGAGACCGCAGAGCCTCCGATGGCGCGAACAGCGACCGATGCCAAAAGCAATGCGACCGGTAAGACAGTCGGGGCCTGGGCCTTTTGTGATGGCTTTTGCAAAGGCTGCGTCTCTTTCTTTACCGCGATCAGAAGCAGCACCGCCGGAACCGATGACGCTGCGGCAAACCACGGGGCCGCAGAGGGGATCCATGTGCCCAAAGCAACGCCCAGCGCGCCCGGCGCCACAAATATGCCAAGGGGCGCCGCTTTATCTCTGCTGCTTCGAAGAACATGACAGCCTCCGCCCACATGAAACAGGTTGTTTCCGATGCCAAGACCGGCCGCACATACATAGATGCCAAGGGGAAGAACGGCACACAAGCTGCACAGCAGCATGCCTGAAACAGCCAGCCACAGAGGGTCTCGGCTTCGATCAGCAAACAGCCCTGTCACCGCCTGCCCGGTAAAGGCCAGCGTATTATAGAGCAAAACGCCATTGTAAAAAGCACTATCGCTTTTATGGCAAAACAAAGCTGCGACGCATACGGCGTCGACCAGAAAATGACTAATGGCGCTGCTCATCAAAATGGTATTTTTGCCCATGAGAAAATCCTCTTTTTTGTATTTTATCATAAATACCGCGGCAAAGCGATGAAAAGTCGCTTCTGAATCGTTCCGGGGCATCCCTGCGAAAGGCTCATTTCCCTGCCAAAGGCAGAAAAAAGGAACAGGATCGATCCTGTT
>JABUTE010000306.1 GCA_021443825.1 Bacillota bacterium | reverse complement strand
ACGACGGTGTGGCTTCCGATATAGCCGGCGCCGCCTGTTACGAGAATGTTCATGGATTCCTTTCGAAAATGAACGAAATAGCGATCGGATAGAGTTACTGCTTACGGAATGTTCCTTTCGCACTGCCGGTAAAATGCTCCAGTGCGGCGCCGGAAAGCTCCGGCTTTTTATCGCGGTTCATCAGCCGGATGACCACCTCTCTGGGGTCGGCGCCCTCATTGATGATGGCATTTACGGCGGTGGCGATGGGAAGCTCAACGCCGTATTGCTGCTGCAGACGCATGGCCGCAGGCAAGGCATTGATGCCTTCGACCACCATACCCACCTGCTTGATGGCTTCCGGCGCGGGAACCCCCTGCCCCAGCAGCATGCCGCAGCGGTTGTTTCTGCTGTGCACGGAAGTCGCCGTCACGATCAGATCGCCCATGCCTGCAAGGCCGGCAAAGGTCTGCTCCAGGCAGCCCATCTTCTTGCCAAGGCGGCTCATCTCAGCCATGCCGCGGGTGATCAGGGCAGCCTTCGCGTTGTCGCCAAAGCCTAGGCCGGTGGAAATACCGGATGCCAGCGCGATGATATTCTTCATGGCACCGCAAAGCTCTACACCCAGCACATCGGGGTTGGTATAGACCCGCATGCAGGTATTCATGAAAATATTCTGCACATATTCGGCCGTGGGCAGATCCTCACAGGCCGAAACGATGGTGGAGGGCAGATCGCGGCTGACCTCTTCTGCATGAGTCGGTCCGGAAAGAGCTGCCAGCTTGACAGGAACCTTCATCTCGCTTGCGATGACCTGGGTCATGGTATAAAGGGTATCGGCTTCGATGCCCTTGGCCACGTCGACGATCACCTGCCCCTCGGGAATATAAGGGGCCGCTGCTCTTGCCGTGCTGCGCACGAACACCGAGGGAACGGCAAACAGCAGCAGATCCTTATCGGTGCAGACGCTGCCGATCTCTTTTGTGAAAACGATCTCTTTCGGAATGGTCATGCCCGGAAGATTGGGATGGGTCCTGTTTTTGCTGAATTCGTCTACCTCTTTTTCAAGGGCAGACCAAACGGTCACCTGATGCCCGGTATTGGAAAGCATTCTTGCAAGAGCCATGCCCCAGGTTCCGGCTCCGAGAACTCCTATGTTCGCCATATATGGTAATCTCCTGTATGAAAAGGGTTAAAAGCAGGTGCCGCAGCGCAACAGGCGATCCGGCACTCTTTCTATTATATCACATCTTCTGCGGTTCGGTCTACGGTATGAGAAAGACTGCCTTACGAAAGAACCAGTGTGGCGCAGCCGTTTTCGATCTTCAGCTCTGTTCCGTAGGGCTTGCAAAGCACTGCCAGCCGCTGCAGAAATTCCTCATCCTGCGAAAGGACAGGCCAGCCTCCCTGCGGGCGGCGGGCACCAAAGCCAAGACCTACCGGATAGAGGCGCACCTCTTTGATGCTGCCGTCTTCGATGGTCCAGGAGGCTGCGATGGCTTCCCAGATCTCTTTCATGGCGATATAGCCCACGGTGCTGTTCTTGCTTCGGATATCCATATATTCGCCCACCTTGGTGGTAAGAGGCACACCCTTGTTGCTGTAGGCATCGGCAGGCTGGTATTCCACCGTTTCGGTCTGGAAGATAAAATTGCCCAGGCTGTAGAAGATCACGCCGCCGTGGTAAAGCTCGATGCCCCGCACCTCATGGGGGCCGTGTCCGATCATCACCTTTGCGCCGGCATCGATGCAGCGGCGGCTGAAGGTCTCGATGAACCGGGCAGGAACTGTAGTATCGTCGGCATCGGTCTCGTGGGCATGAAGTGATACCAGCACCACATCGGCCTGCTTGGCCGCCTCGCGGATCTCAGCCTCGATGCGTGTCATATCCCGCTCATCGGGAACCGATTCGATCCAGTTGTGATCGTCCAGAACAAAGCTGAAGCTACCAAGAACGGTGGTGCCTTCCGCAGGCGGATTGAAATAGCCTGCCGCAATGTCTCTTTCCCGCTCCGCGTTGATCCTGGTGACCCGTGCCGTCTCGACAATAGCGTCGAAATGAGGCTGATCCAGATGATAGATGTATTTCCAGCGCAAAGGATTGAGCCCCGGCCGGCCCTGCATATCGGCAGACTGCTCTCCGGCCATCGCGGAAACATCGAAGCTGGCGCAGACGCTGATCAAGGCGACCCGCTGCCCGCCGGCTTCAAAATAGCAGGGCTTGGAGGCATCTCCCAGGTCTTTTCCTGTGCCGGAAAAGATCATATCCCGCTCCTTCAGATGCCGGATGGTGGCCAGCACTCCCCCGTGGCTGTAGTCGCAGCTGTGATTGTTGGCCGTATTGAACAGATTAAAGCCCATGGCCTTGATGTCGTCCAGGATGCGGGGATCTGCCATGGCCCAGGTGCCGCCGGAAACGGCAGCAGGCACTCCCTCTCTGTCGTGGAAGGTCATTTCCAGATTGTTGAAGGCCACGTCATGGCTTTTGATCAGTTCAGCCATAGGCTGATAGCCGTCGTAGCCGCCCGCCGGAATGCGGCGGGTAATAAAGGAATCGCCGGTGGCGATATAAGTTGTTTTGCTCATTTCATGCTCCTTTTCGATGGGATAGCGAAAACGCGAAGGCTCCGGGCGCGGCTGCTGCTTGCCGAAGGCTGTCGCTATTCAGTTTACTACGAAGGGAGGGCTTTCTGCAAGGAGACAGGCACCCTGCAGCCCATAAAAAAGAGGCTTTGGAGAAGGATCCAGAGCCTCTTGATTTGTTTGCTGTCAGTTGACAATAATAATATTACTGTCAGTTATATACCAAAAGCCTTACAGTACGACAGAAGCAACGCCGTTTTCGATCTTGAATTCCGTTCCGTAGGCATTGGAGAGCTTCTCCAGGCGATGCAGGAAATCCTCATCTGCGCTGAGCACAGGAAGACCAAGCTGAGATCTTCTGGTGCCGAAGCCCAGGCTGATCGGGTAGAGCTTCACTTCCTTTACGACGCCGTCTTCGATGCACCAGGAGGCCATGACAGCCTCCCAGATCTCGGGCAGTGTGCCGTAGCCGCAGGTGCCGTTCTTGGAGCGGTCGTCCATGTAATCGCCCACCTCGGTATCCAGCGAAACCCCTCTGTTGGCATAAGCATCGTAGGGCTGGTATTCGACGGTCTCCGTCTCGAAGATGAAATTACCCAGCGAATAGAAGATGACACCGCCGTGATAAAGCTCGATTCCTCTCACCTCGTGGGGGCCGTGACCGATCATGACCGAGCAGCCGGCATCGATGCAGCGGCGGCTGAAGGTCTCGATGAACTGTGCAGGAATCGTTGTATCGTCGCCGTCGCACTCGTGCGCATGAAGGGATACCAGCACCACATCCGCCTGCTTCTTTGCTTCGCGGATCTCGGCCTCGATGCGCTGCATATCCTTTTCATTGGGAACCGATTCGATCCAGCAATGATCATCTAAAATAAAGCTGATATTGCCCAGAACAAAGGTTCCCTCCTGAGGAGGATTCTTGTAGCCGTTGCGAACGGAGCGCTCCTTGCCGGCATTGACACGGGTGATCTTTGCCAGCTCCACCACCTGGTCGAAATGCTGCTGATCCAGGTGATAATGGGTGGTATGGCGCAGGGGATTAAGACCGGGGCGACCGACCATGTCCTTTGTCTGACCTGCTGCCATGGCAGAGATGTCGAAGCTGGAGCAGACCGAGATCAGTGCGATGCGCTGGCCGCTGGCTTCGAAGTAGCAGGGCTTGGAGGCATCTCCCAGGTCCTTGCCGGTGCCGGAGAAGATCATGTCTTTTTCGTTCAGGTATTTGATGGTGGCCAGAAGACCGCCGTGGCCGTAGTCGCAGGAATGGTTGTTTGCCGTATTGAACAGGTTGAAGCCCATTCGCTTGATGTCGTCCAGGATCCTGGGGTCTGCCATTGCCCAGGTACCGCCGGAAACGGCGCTGGGAATGCCTTCTCTGTCATGGAAGGTCATCTCCAGGTTGTTGAAAGCGACATCGTGGGTCTTGATCAGGTCTTCCACCTGCTGATAACCCTCATAGCCCTTCTGGGGAATTCGCCGGGTGATAAAGGAGTCACCGGTGGCAATGTAAGAGATCTTGCTCATTTGATTTCCATCCTTTCGCTTTGTTATTCCATGGGATCGCACAGGCCTTCAACACCGGCCGTTGCCAGCAGCACCAGGAAGGCACTCTGGATGGCCTTAAAGGCGTTGTGCAGGGGGAAGAATTCATCTACCGAGTGGTTGCGGATGTTGCCGCTTTCGCCCTCGGGAACATAGCCTCTGCCCAGGCAGACCGCGGGAATGCCCCTGCCGATGGCGATGTTGGCATTGGTGGAACCGCCCTTGCCCAGCACAGGCGTTACGCCGCAGGCATCGATGGCAAGAGCTGCCGCCTCTACCATGGGAGCATCGTCCGGCTGCAGACCGCCCGGGGTATCGTTGATCAGCTTGACCTCGTAGGTCAGGGTGTCCTTGCCCCAGTAGGCGTTTTCTTCGGCGACCGCTTCCTCAAAGGACCGGAAGATCTGCTCCTTCATCTTCTGAAATTCCTCCAGACTGTTGGAGCGGAAGTTGACCTTGATGGAGGCCTCTTCGGCAAAGGCGTGGACCCCGGCCGCCGTTCCGGCGTGGAAGTTGGAGGTGCAATAGGTGGTGCGGGGATCTTCGGGAACAGGCATTTCCGCAAATTTCATGATGGCTCTTGCCCCTGCGTGGATGGCGTTGCTCATGGTGCCGAAGGCGCCGTAGCTGTGGCCGGCCTTGCCGTGAATGATGAATTCCCAGGTCTCACCGCGGGTCGCCTGATAGCAGATGGAAGCCATGTTGTGGTTATCCAGATGGATGGTGTTGCTGATATCGTCTCTGCTGACCAGAAGATCGTGGATGCCGCCAAGACCGCCCATGCCCTCTTCTCTGGTGGTGCCCACGAAGAGCACGTTCTTTTTCGTCGTAAGACCGGCAGCGGTCAGGGCCCGATCGATGCAAAGCAGCATGGTAAGAGCTCTCGTATCGTCGCCGATGCCGGGAGCATAGAGAACACCGTCCTTTTCCTCTACGCCCTTTACGGTGCCGAAGGGGAAAACGGTATCCATATGGCCTTCGATGACCACCTTCTTATTCTCTGCAGGCTCGCTGCCCTTTCGCAGCGAGACCACATTGCCGCCCTCTGCGATATGAACGTCTTCCAGGCCCTGGCTCTGCAGCAGCTTGGCGAAGGCCTTTGCCCGTTCCTCCTCCTGCCAGCTGGGAGCTTCGATCACTACCAGCTGCTTCAGCTCTTCAACGCAGCGGGGCTGGTCGGCTTCGATAAAGGCAAGTGCCTTCTGCACCCGCGCATCGGCCAGCAGCTTTGCGAAATATTCCTGTCTTTGGGGTTTTGCCTGATACATGCTCTGCCTTCCTTTACTTGTTCTTGTAAAAATCGGGGATCTGGTTTTTAAAATATTCATCCACCTCGCTGCGGAAGACGTCATCCTCCAGCACCTTGATGGCCACATTGGCAAGACCGTTTCCTCCCTTGCGGGCTACCTCCAGCGCCTGGGGCTTACAGGCAGCGACCGTATAGCTGTAATTATGGGACTGCACAGAAGGATCGTCGGTGATGGAAAGATAATCGTGAATGATGGGCATGACGATGGAAACGTTACCGATATCGGAAGAACCGTATTGCATCTTCGGATCGGGCCATACCATCTCGATGCCCTGGGCCTGCATGGCATCCTTAAAGGCCTGATTCAAGGGCCTGTTGGGATAACGCTCTGCCGAGACCGAACCGATCTCCATCTCGTAGCGGGCACCGGTCAGTTCAGAGGCTGCCTTTGCACACCTTTCGATGAGGGCCGTCAGCTCGTGGATGCGGTGCATGGTCTCTGCGCGAACGGTAAAGGAGGCATCCGCATATTCGGGGATCACGTTGGAGGCAGCGCCGCCATGAGGAATGATGCCGTTGATGTTATCCTGCGGCTCGAAGGTGGGACGCAGCATATCGATATGGTTGAACAGGCTGATCACACCGTTGAGGGCATTGATGCCGTTGACCGGCTTGCTGGAATGGGCTGCTTTTCCGTAGAACTTGACGCCTACATGACCGGCTGCCCGGCCGCCTCTTCCCACCAGGTTGGCTTTGGTGCCGCCGCTGGAGGGATGCATCATCAAGGCATAGTTCACATCATCAAAGCCGCCGTTTGCCAGAATATCGATCTTTCCGCCGCCGCTTTCTTCGGCAGGGGTCCCGATCAGGCAGACATTGCCCTTATAATTCCTGATGATCTGCGCCATAGCAAGAAAAGCAGCGACAGAGCATTCGGTGATCAGATTGTGGCCGCAGCCGTGGCCTGCCGTGCCGTTTTCGCCGCAGCCGGCGAGAGCGTCGTATTCTGCCAGAAAGGCGACGGTGGGGCCACCCGGCTGTCCGATGGCATCGGCTCGCATAGCTGTTTCCATGCCGGCATAGCCCCGCTGCACCTTCAGTCCGTGCTTTTCGCAAAGGTCGGCTACCAGATTCATGGCAGTGAATTCCTGATAGCCCAGCTCCGGATGGGCATGGATGGCAAGAGCCAGGCCATCCAGCTCTTCCTTGATGGATTCGATGTAATTCTGTACATCCTGATTGATCTTCATTCTGTAACACTCCTTTGATCTGCATAAAAAAGCTGTGCAGTCTCGAAAAGTCCGCACAGCGTTCCCTGATGGGTCACAGGACAAATTCCGCGCTCTTATGGCAGGCGACAAAATGTCCGGGCTTGATCTCGACCAGCGCAGGATCACCCTTGCGGCAGTCCTCGCAGGCATAGTTGCACCGCTTTGCAAAGCGGCATTCGTCGGGCAGGTTGATGGGAGAAGAGATCTCACCCTTCAGCAGGATGCGCTCTCTTTTGGGGCCCCCCACCTCGGGAATGGGAATGGCCGACAGCAGCGCTCTGGTATAGGGGTGCACCGGGTTGCTGAACAGCTCCTCCGCGGGAGCCTTCTCGACCAGCTTGCCCAGATACATGACAGCGATATCATCGGAAAAATGGTTGACCACCGAAAGGTCGTGGGTGATGAACATGTAGGTCAGACCCATTTCCTTTTGCAGCTGCTTCAAGAGATTAAGGATCTGGGCCTGAATGGATACATCCAGCGCAGATACCGGCTCATCGCAAACGATGAACTTGGGGTTGAGAGAAATGGCTCTCGCAACACCGATCCTCTGGCGGCGTCCGCCGTCCAGCTCGTGAGGATAAGTATTGACCAGACGGTTGGCCAGACCGACCATATCCATCAATTCATGGGTCTTAGCCTCCAGCTGCTCTTTGGGAACGATATGAAACTCCCGCATGGGCTCCTGAATGATCTGCGCCACCGTTTTTCGCGGGTCCAGCGAAGAAAAGGGATCCTGGAAGATGATCTGCATCTTCTGACGCATATCGTGAAGCTTGCGGCTGTTCATGGCCGTTACCTCTTCGCCGTCAAACAGGATCGATCCTGCTGTCGGCTCGATCAGGCGCAGGATGCAGCGACCGGTGGTGGATTTACCGCAGCCCGATTCGCCGACGACGCCAAGGGTCTTGCCCTCATCGATGGAAAAGGATACGCCGTCAACCGCATGGAGCATGCCTCTTGAGGTCTTGAAATACTTGGTAAGGTTGTTTACTTCGATCAGTGTCTTACTCATGCTTCTTCCCCCTTGCGATATGGAATCCGGGTTCTGCGTAGCGCAGGCAGGCCGCCTGATGGGTCGCGGTGAAATCAGTGCTTACGGGCAGCTGCTGTTTGCATGCTTCGCAGGCATATTCGCAGCGGGGCTCGAAGGCGCAGCCCTCCGGCAGATTGGTGGGATCGGGCATCAGTCCGGGAATGGGCTTCAGCTCGGCCTTGCGGTCGTTGATATTAGGAAGCGAATTAAAGAGTCCTTCGGTATAGGGATGAAGGGTGTAATTAAACACGTCGTCCAGGGTGCCGGTCTCGATGATGCGGCCGGCATACATGACGGCAACACGGTCGCAGGTCTCAGCCACGATGCCAAGATCATGGGTGATCATGATGACCGATGTTCCGTGCTGGTCCTTCAGATTGCGGATCAGATCCAGCACCTGGGCCTGAATGGTCACGTCCAGCGCCGTGGTAGGCTCATCAGCGATGAGCAGCTGGGGCTGGCAGGCCAACGCGATGGCGATGACCACGCGCTGCTTCATGCCGCCGGAGAACTGATGGGGATATTCCACGCCCCGTTCCCTGGGAATGCCGACCATTTCCAGCATGTCCAGAGCCTTTTCATAAGCCTCATGGGAGGAAATATGCTCGTGGATCTCGATGGATTCAGCGATCTGATCGGCAACGGGAAATACCGGATTTAAAGTCTGGGATACGAAATACGGAAAGATTGGCGTTGGAATATGCTGGGACCAGTGGTTCCCGGAAACAGCCAGATGTATGGCATTAAACGGCGCGGAACTTATACTGTATCCGACGGCCATCGGTTCGGAGCCGATACTTACCGTGGACAGCATGGAACACTGGAGAATCTGTATGCGGGGACATGCGGGGGCAAATATAACTCCTGTTGCAGCTGCTAATCGAATCGGTTTGGAAGAAGTCATTCCAAGTGACGCTAACGGAGGGCAGAAATCTTCTCTCAGATTTTTCGGTTCATCTTTTATCACGGATGAATGCGGAACCCTTATAGCCGATGCATCCAGAGATAAAGAAGAAATCCTTATTGCCGGGTTTGATCTGGATGAGATTAATGAAAGCAGGCTTAACTGGGGCCTTTTCAGAGACAGAAGGCCGGAATGTTATGAGGATATAATTAAATAACCGGCTTTCACTGCAGATCGGGTAAAAAAGTATAAGCAATAACATGAAAAAGGAGATATTATGGCTAAAATTTATAACAGCGTGCAGGACATTATCGGTCATACGCCTTTAATGGAAGTCCATGGTCTGGAAAAAAGCGAAGGGCTTAAGGCAAGAGTCCTGGTGAAGCTTGAATACCTGAACCCGGCAGGAAGCACCAAGGACAGGGCTGCTCAGAATATGATTGCAGATGCGGAAAGAAAGGGTCTTCTTAAGGAAGGCGCAACAATTATAGAGCCCACTTCGGGTAATACGGGAATCGGCCTTGCGTGCCTTGCGGCTGTTAAGGGTTATAAGACCATTCTGACCATGCCGGACACCATGAGTGTTGAAAGGATTAATATTCTTAAAGCTTACGGCGCTGAAATAATTCTGACGGAAGGAAGCAAGGGCATGGCGGGCGCTATTGACAGGGCCGAGGAACTGGCAGCTCAGATCCCGGGAAGCTTCATACCCGCCCAGTTTGATAATCCGGCAAATGCTCAGGCTCATTTCAAAACAACCGGCCCGGAAATCTGGGAAGATACC
>JABUTE010000227.1 GCA_021443825.1 Bacillota bacterium | reverse complement strand
CAGCTCCAGCACCTGGGCCTGAATGGTAACGTCCAGCGCGGTGGTGGGCTCATCGGCGATGATCATCTTGGGAGAGTTGGCCAGGGCCATAGCGATGATGATGCGCTGGCGCATGCCGCCGGAAAATTCAAAGGGATACTGGTTCAGGCGAGTCTCCGGGGAAGGAATGCCTACCATGGTCATCAGCTCGATGGCCCGCTTCTTCAGCGCCTCGCCCTTCAGATCGGTGTGGTTGGTAAGAGGCTCCATCAACTGCCTGCCGATGGTGAGGGTCGGGTTGAGGAAGGTCATCGGGTCCTGAAAGATCATGGACATGGTGTTTCCCCGCACCTTTTGCATCATCTTTTCATAGGCTTTTTTGCCGCTGTAAGACGATGCCAGCACGGAGCTGCCGTCGAAATCGATGGCGTCTGCGGTGATGTGACCGTTTTCTGCCAGCAGGCCCATAACGGAATACATGGAGACGGATTTTCCGCTTCCCGATTCACCGACGATGCCCAGGATCTCGCCCTCCCTGACCTGAAAGTCGATGTTTCTGACCGCATAGACGGTGCCCTGCTCGGTGTCGAAATTCACAGCGAGGTTTTTTACGTTTAATAATTCTCTGTTTTCCATGAAAAACCTCCTACGAACGCTTTCTCGGGTCTAAGGCTTCGTTTAATCCGTCGCCGATGAAGTTAAGAGACAGAATGGTGAGGCAGATGGCCAGTACCGGCCATACCATCTGGATGGGATACGACATGATCAGACCTCTGGCCTCGCTGGCCATGGTGCCCCAGCTGGCCTGGGGAATGCTGATGCCGATGCCCACAAAAGCCAGGAAGGCTTCGGTGAAGATGGCACTGGGAACCATGTGGGTGGTGGTTACGATGATGGGTCCGATGCTGTTGATGACCAGATGCTTAAACAGGATGCGGCTGTCGCTGGCGCCCATGACCTTGGCCGCCAGAGCGTATTCCTGCTCCTTTAAGCTCATGACCTGGGCACGCACCTGTCTTGCCATGCCGATCCAGCCGCTGATGCAGATGGCCAGCAAAACGGAAAAGATGTTGCTGCCGAAGATCAGCATGACCAGAATAACATACAGCAGGGTCGGTACCGAATAGATGATATCGACAAGACGCATCAGGATCATATCCAGCTTGCCGCCGAAGTAGCCGCAAAAGCCGCCGTACATAACGCCCAGGATCAGGTTGATGAAGGCCGAGGCGAAGCCGACGGAAAGAGAGATGCGGGCGCCGTACATGACGCGGATAAAGATATCTCTTCCGAATTTATCGGTTCCGAACAGGTGCTTTGCGCTGGGCAGAGCGTTTCGCATGGTCAGATCCTGCTGGTCGTAGGTGTAGGGGCTGAGCATGGGGGTGAAGATGGCCGCCAGCAGCATGATCACCAGAAAGATCAGGCCTGCGGTCGCCAGCTTGTTCTTTTTAAAGTTCTTCCAGGCATCCTGAAAATAGGTCTTGGCTTCGACGGCGATAAATTCACTGTCCTTTTCGGTTTCTTCGAGAAGCTCAAAATCGTCAGCCGAAAGGCCGTCTTCTGCGAGAAGCAGATCTTTATTCATTTCATTTTCCATTGATTGCTCCTCCTACTTCAGACGAATGCGCGGGTCGATCATGGCGCTGATGATATCGGTCAGGATATTGGCCACGATGATCATGGCGCCGTACATGATGGTGAGAGCCATGATCAGGGTAAAGTCTCTGTTGGATACGCTGTTAACGAATTCTGCGCCGATTCCCGGAATGGAGAAAAGGCTTTCTACGACGAAGCTGCCGGTGAGCAGGGTCGCCAGCAGCGGACCTGCGCTGGTGATGATGGGGATCATGGCATTCTTAAGCGCATGCCTGATGATGACCAGCACCTGGCCGGTGCCCTTGCTTCTTGCCAGGATCATGTAATCCTGCTTCAGCTGCTCTGAAAGGCTCGACTTGGTAAGTCTGGTGATGTTGGCGATCGGTCCGATGGAAAGAGCCACAGAGGGCATGATGTAATGCTTCCAGGTGGAAAGTCCGATCAGGGGGAACCAGTCCAGCAGCACGCCGAAGACCACCATCAGAAACAGGGCGAACAGAAAGCCCGGCACGCTGACGCCCAGCGTCGCGAAGAAGGTGATGGCGTTCTTGACCCAGCGGTGCTTTGCGAAGGCACCGATGGTGCCCAGAAGGATTCCCATAAACATGGCCAGGCAGAAGGCGCAGGCACCCAGCTTGGCGGTGACGGGAAGGCCCATGGCGATGATATCGGCGACCAGCATGCCCTTTCGGTTAAGAGAGGTGCCGAAATCGCCGTTGAGGGCGTTCTTCATATAGATCACGAACTGCTCAGTGGGAGACTTGTCCAGTCCGTAGTGCTCAATGAGCTTTGCTCTGATCTCGGCCGGTACATGGGAGGTCTCGCCTGCGAAGGGAGAACCGGGTATGGCGTGCATCAGAAAGAAGGTGATCGCTGCCAGAGCGAAGAGGGTCACAACGCCGAACAGCAATCTTTTGAGAATATACTTTGACATTTGCATTGGAATAGGCTCCTATACGTATTTTTCGAACCAGCCGAAGATCTCTTTCAGTCTGCGGACTCTGTGCTTTGGCTTTCCGGATCTGGAAAGGCTGTGGTTTTCGCCTTCGAAGAGGCACATTCTGCTGGGCACGTTGAAGTACTTCATGGCGGCGAACATCTCGACGCCCTGGTTGATGGTGCAGTTGTAATCCTGCAGGGAGTGGATGAAGAGGATGGGCGTTTTGGCGTTGTTTGCATATTTGTAGGGAGACTGCTGCCACATCTTCTCCATATCGGTCCAGGGGTCTGCCCCCGTTTCGTTGGCATCGAAGGTGACGCCGATCTCGCTGTCGCCCCAGTCGTTGATCCAGTTGGCGATGCTGCGCTGGCTGGCGATGGCTGCGAACCGGTCGGTATGACCGACGATCCAGTTGCTCATAAAGCCGCCGTAGCTGCCGCCGGTCTCGGCCAGTCTTGCCGGGTCGATCTGGGGGAAGAGCTTCAGCACGTGATCGGTAAATTCCATCAGATCCTGAAAATCGACGGTGCCGTACTTGCCTCGCAGATCGGCAAAGGCTTCGCCGTAGCTTTCGCCGCCTCTGGGGTTGCAGAAAAAGACGAAGTAGCCGGCGCTTGCCAGGGCCTGCATCTCGTGCATCATGCCGGTGCCGTAGGCCATGCGGGGACCGCCGTGCACCTCCAGAACTGCCGGATATTTCTTTTCGGGATCGTAACCGAAGGGCTTTAAGATCCAGCCGTCGATCTGGACCCCGTCGGAATCGGTGAAGGGAATATATTCCGCTTTGGCGATGTACTTATCCTTGAACAGTTCGTCGTTGATATGGGTGACCTGCTTCAGCTCATCGGCAGGCTTTTCGCCCAGGGTCGCCGTAAAGATGTCGGTTGCTGCGTTTTCCGGCTGGGCCGTCATGACAACAGTATCGCCGTAAACATCGAAGGATACGATGCCTCCGCCGGGCATGTTGACCGCCTTTTTCAGCTGATCATCTTTTCCGAAGGAATAGATCTCTGCCTTTGCGTGAGAAAGGCCGGTGATATAGAAGATGCCGTCTCTTGCCACGTAGGTCTTGCCGCCGATCATGGCTGTGTCGGTGGTGATGTTGGAGCCCAGCGACATTTCGATGTCGTTCTTCCATACCATTTCGGACTTGCCCGATGCCAGGTCGTATCGGTAGATGTCGCTTAGCTGGCCGGAGCCCCACTTCTTCATGTCGGAGGCCAGATAGATGACCGAATCGCCGGCAAAGGCCATGGGACCGATCTTCATCTGCTCGGGAGCGACCACCTGCACGGTCTCGCCGGTCTTGGTATCGTAGATGTTCAGCTCAGCGCAGCGAGTGATGATATCGTGCCAGCAGGCGCCGGTGTAGGCGATCTTTCCGTCCTGCACGGATACGGTGCGCACATCGAAATACGGATCGGTCAGCTGCTTCAGCTCTTCTGTGGTTTCGTTATACAGGAAGAGGCCGGTCCGCTTGCCCGATACGAAGCCTCTGCCGTTGCCCCAGAGGGGAAGCTCGTCGATCACGTGATAATCCAGCTCTTCTTCGCACAGCTCCTTATCGACCTGGTCGGGATCCAGCCAGTTACGGTCGCGCAGGATGGTCATGGCATAGAGGCCGTCAGAGACCTTAAAGATCTGCATCACGTTTTCGTTTACCTCGAAGGCCTTGCAGGCTTCGCCGCCCTTGATGCTCAGGCGGTAGAAGCAGCTTTTTTTGTGGATCTTGTCGGGAGTGTCTGCCTCGCTGCGCACGGTGGGGATCAGCAGGGTCTCGCTGTCGTCCCAGATGGCGCTGCGGTCTTTGCCCTGGAAGGTGAACTGGGATGCCTTGCCCTTCTTTACATCCATCAGCCACAGGTTGTACTTGTAGCTGTTCTTTTTTACATCCGGCTCATTGACGGTAAACACGGCATGCTTTCCGTCGGGCGAGATCACTACGCCGCCGGCACATTTGATCTTGGTAATGTCTTCAATCAGGATCTTATTCATTTCAAGCCTTTCTTTCGTTATCAAAGCGGGAGCTATTTCAGATACCGGTCGAACCAGTCCATCATCTCTTTGAACATGCGCACCTTATGCTTTGGCCGCCCGATGCGGATCAGATTGTGGGTCTCGCCCTCGAAGAGTACCATGCGGCTGGGAACGCCGAAATGCTTCATGGCCGCAAACATCTCTACGCCCTGGTTGACGGTGCAGTTGTAATCCTCCAGCCCGTGGATGAAGAGGATGGGCGTTTTTGCCTTGTCGGCATACTTAAAGGGAGACTGCTGCCAGAGCTTTTGCACGTCTGTCCAGGGGTCTGCTCCCATTTCGTTGGCATCGAAGGTAACGCCGATCTCGCTGTCGGCGAAATCGTTGATCCAGTTGGCGATGCTGCACTGGCTGACGATGGCTGCGAACCGGTCGGTGTGGCCCACCAGCCAGTTGCTCATAAAGCCGCCGTAGCTGCCTCCCGTTTCGCCCAGTCTGTTCGGATCGATCTGGGGATACAGCTTCAGCACGTGGTCGGTAAACTCCATGATATCGTCGAAATCGATGGTGCCGTAGCGTCCCCGCAGATCGGCAAAGGCCTCGCCGTAGCTTTCGCCTCCTCTGGGATTGCAGAAGAAGACGAAGTAGCCGGCGCCCGCCATCATCTGAGACTGGTGCGAGAAGCAGGTTCCGTAGGCCGAGCGAGGGCCGCCGTGGATCAGCAGAAGGCCGGGATACTTCTTGTTGGGATCGAAATCCATGGGCTTTAAAACCCAGCCGTCGATCTGCACTCCGTCGGAATCGGTAAAGGGAATGTATTCGGGCCTTGCGAAGTATTTATCCTTAAAGAGTTCGCCGTTGATGTCGGTCAGTTTTTTTAAGCTGCCGGCATCGCCGATCGTTGCACAGAAGAGATCCGAGCCGGTCTCGTCGGTGCAGCCGGTGAAGAAGATCCGACCTGCGGTCACATCGAAGCCGGCAACGCCGCCGGTGGGCATTTCCAGCACCTTGCGGAATTTATTATCAGAACTTAAGCAATAGACCTCGCCGTGGGCGTGATGCAGCCCCTTCATATAGACACTGCCGTCTTTAAATACCACGCTTTTGCCCTGGAGCATCAACGTTTCGGGGCCGATGCCTCCGCCAAGAGCGATTCCCTGCTTGTTGGTCCATACCTTTTTGCTGCGCTTCGTTTCGAAGTCGTAGCGATACAGGTCGCACAGCTGGCCGCTGCCCCATGTCTTCATGTCGCTGGCCGCATAGACGATGGAGCCGTCTGCGATGGCCATGGGGCCGACCTTCTTTCGGCCCGGCTTTACGATCTTCACCGTTTCGCCGGTTGTCGTATCGTAGAGCCGCAGCTCGCTGTATCTGGTGATCACATCCTTCCAGCGGCTGCCGGTATAGGCGATCTTTCCGTCCTTGACGCTGACGCTTCGGGTGTCGAAATACGGGTCGGTAAGAGTCTTCAGCCGGCCGGTCTTTTCGTAAAACAGGCACAGAGCCGTTCTCTTTCCCGATACGAAGCCCCGGTTGTTTCCCCACAGGGGAAGCTCATCGATCACATGGTAATCCGCTTCTTCTTCGCACAGCTGCGGATCAACTGCCTCGGGGTCCAGACGGTTGCGGTCCTTTAAGACGGTCATGGCATAGATGCCCTTTTGCACCTTGATGGCCTGCAGCACGACAGCTTTGACCTCAAAGGCTTTGCTTGCCTCGCTGCCCTTGACGGGAAGCCTGTAGAAGGTGGTCTTTTGCTGCAGCTTTTCGGGCCGGTCTTCCTCCGTTCTGCCGGTAGCAAGAAGAAGGGTGTGATCGTCGTCCCACACGGCGCTGCGGTCTTTGCCCAGAAAGGTCAGCTGCCGCGACGTTCCCGTTTTGCAATTCAGCAGCCACAGGTCGTAATTGTAGCCGTTCTTTTTGATATCGGGCTCATTGACCGTATAGACGGCATATTTCCCATTGGGAGATATCTGCAGATTGCCGGCATTTTTGATCTTTGTAACGTCTTCGATGGTGACTTTGTTCATGAAAAGGTCCTTTTACATGCGGTTTCACAAAACATAAGGAATCCCCCAAAGGCTTGCTTTGGGGGGAATTCCTGTAAAATCGTTTCCGATAAACTTCTGCGAGCCTCTTACTTTGCTTCTACGAAGGAGAAGTAGGGAGTGGAGGAGTTGGAGGTGTAGCCGGTGAAGCTTTCGTTCTTAAGGAATGCATTGGTGGAGGTGTAGATAGGAATGAGGTAGGTCATCTCGTCGATGAGGTAGTTCTCCAGTGCATGTACACCCTTGAAGTATTCTTCGGTGTCGGCGGTTGCTACGGTCTGCTCATACAGGTTGTTGTAGTATTCATCGTCGACGGCGGCAACGATCTGGTTTCCGGTGGTCCAGATCTGCAGCTGCTGAATGGCAACACCGCTGGTGTAGCCATAACGGCCGATCTCGAAGTCGCCGGCATCCAGCTGATCGTAGAAGACGCCGGATTCAACACAGGCGAACTCTACATCAACACCGATGGCTGCCCACTGCTGCTGCAGCATGGTAGCTACATCCTGGTGTACGCTGTTGTTGGAGTACTTATAAACGATATGAAGAGGATTGGATGCGGAGTAGCCTGCTTCTTCCAGAAGCTTCTTTGCTTCTTCGGGCTTGTAATCGATGAAGTAGCCGTCGGCATCGGCATTGGTACGGAAGTCGCCTTCGGCATCGGCGCAGCCGTAAGGTACCAGGCCGTGGAGCGGTCTGTAGTAATCAGCACCGATAACATCGCAGATGGCCTGCGGATCGATGGCGAGTGCCAGAGCCTTGCGGACCTTGACGTTCTTTGCCCATTCGGGACCGGTGGAGCCGCTGTTGATAGCCAGATAGTAGTTGGTGGTGGTCTTTACGGTCCAGAAGGAATCGGTGCCGGCGTACTTGGAGCAGTCATCCTTGCTGACAGAGAGAGCTACGTCGATGTCGCCCTTCTGGAAGGCCAGGAACTGAGCGGCGCTGTCGGTCATGACGACGAAGTTGATCTTGTCGAGCGTTACGTTTTCTGCGTTCCAGTAGTTGGGGTTCTTAACAACGACAGCCTTTTCGTTGGGGTTGGCTTCCTGGAGGGTGTAGGGGCCGCTGGTGGGATATCCGCCTTCGAAAGCCCACAGACCTTCATGCTGAGGTGCGGTGAGAGGAAGCGCGGTCCATGCGGAGCCGGCTACCAGCTGCAGGAAGTGGGGGCAGGGGTTCTTCAGGGTTACTTCGAAGGTCAGATCGTCGATGGCCTTGATGCCGACGTAGCTGTGATCTTCCTTGGTGCAGTCGAAGTCGGTGCCCTTTTCCAGAGCTGCTGCCTGGTATTCCTTGGCGCCTTCTACGTAGTTGACCATGGTGGTCATGGTGTAGGCGGTGTCAGCTCCGAAGGAGAGGCCTCTCAGCCAGCCGTATTCGAAGTTGTAAGCAGTGAGGGGATCGCCGTTGCTCCACTTCAGATCCTTCTTCAGGGTGAAGGTGTAGACCTTTCCGTCTTCGCTGATGGTGTAGTCTTCGCAGAGCTCCTTCTGGGGAAGGTAATCGGGATCGGTGCGGAAGAGGTTTGCATACAGATGGGTCAGAACATAGCCGTTAACGACTTCGTTGTTCATGAACGGATCAAAGGTGGTGAACTGAGCACCGACGCCTACGGTCAGCTCGATGGGTTCATTGCTGACGGCGGGTTCTGTGGTGGTCGTGGTTTCGGTAGAGGGGGTGGTGGTTGCGGGAGCTTCCTCCTTGCTGCCGCAACCTGCCAGGCATGCAGTCAGCATTGCAAATACAAGCAATAACGATAAATACTTCTTCATGATAGTTCCTTTCGCATATTCCTTATTTATTGGAAATAAGTGGTTCCTGTACAGTTTTCGGATTTGTAAAATCCGAATAATGTCTTTATTATACGCAGAATAATCACCGTGTCAATACTTTTTTCACAAAAAAATCAGCGGTAAATTTAGTGCAGTTTATCAACGGTTTTAACGTTTTTCACATCGGTTTTCGGATCGTGAAATCACATGCATAAAATCGTGAATAAACGCCGTGTTATGCATATTTCAGGTGCCTGACATCGGAAAGCACTTACGAAGGGCAGAGCGAAGGGACGGCAGCGCTTGCAGGAAGCGCAGGGTGACAGGCAGTGATGAGGCAGGGAAATCTGCAGAACAGGCGCTTTTGGGGGTTCGCAGTCATGCCTGCAAGGGGGTCGGATCGCTGCTGTGTGCACATCGCTGCTGCGCTTTTCAAGGGGATGCAGGGGGGGGGCCTGCATCCTGCGCGCGCACATGACGGCCCATGTTTCCTGCCGGGCTGGGAAATTTCGGCAGCATCCAGTCACGCAAGGGGGCGTGGTGCCAGAAGGTTCGAAATATCAAAGGATCAGGCTCCATTTATCGTGATCCTACATTTACAAACGCGTTTATTTTAGTTATTTATTGCTGTCGTTCGGGCTTGGTGCCAGTATCCGGGGATTGTCGGCCTTTCAGGCTCCGCAAGCAGGCAAAAGTGGAGCCTGATAAGAGGAAAACCCTATGAAACTGGCACCAGAGGCACTCCTGCCGGGGAAAAGCGGCTCAAATTCCATTTTGGAAAGCCTAAGTGGAGCCTGCCCTACGGGAAAATGCATGCGAGTGTCACCAGCCACCTTTTCGAAGGTCGCGTGCGCCCTGCTGCCGGCCGGAATGGAGCCACAAAGCAGCGGCAGAGCAGATATCTGACACCGAGCTGCGCGACCATACATGACGGCAATTGTATCCTGCCACCCCGGGTGCCTGCGTAAAGCCAAATATGCGGAATGGAGCAGGAGGTGCAGGAGCAAAGCCTTGAGCAAACCGCATGAGATCCACGGCGATCGGCCGAAGCGGAGCGGATGGTCGTTTGAGACTGTCTGAG
>JABUTE010000062.1 GCA_021443825.1 Bacillota bacterium | reverse complement strand
CTCAGATTCGCTCCAAACGTATATCCTGGAATCATCAAGTTCCTCGGCTTCGAACAGATCTTCAAGAACGCACTCACCGGTCTGCCCATCGGCGGCGGCAAGGGTGGTTCCGACTTCGATCCCAACGGCAAGTCTGATGCAGAAGTAATGAGATTCTGCCAGGCCTTCATGACCGAGCTGTACAGACACATCGGTCCCGACTGCGACGTTCCCGCAGGCGACCTGGGTGTTGCAGGCAGAGAGATCGGCTACCTCTACGGCCAGTATAAGAGAATCACCGGACAGGTCGCTCAGGGCGTTCTGACCGGTAAGCAGATCGTACACGGCGGTCTCCCCGGCAGAACCGAAGCTACCGGCTACGGTATCGTTTTCTTCGTAGAAAACATGCTGAAGGCAAACGGCACCGACCTGCAGGGCAAGACTGTTGTTATCTCCGGTTTCGGTAACGTTGCCTGGGGTACTGCTGAAATGCTCGAAAAGAAGGGCGCTAAGCTGATCGCATTCTCCGGTCCCGATGGCTACATCCTCGACGAGACCGGTATCACCGGCGAAAAGGTCCAGTACTTCCTCGACCTGAGAAACTCCGGTAAGAACATCTGCGCACCCTATGCAGAAAAGTTCCCCGAAGCCAAGTTCTTCCCCGGCGAAAAGCCCTGGGGCGTTAAGGCTGACCTGTACATCCCCTGCGCAATGCAGAACGACGTTCACCTTGAGCACGCAAAGCAGATCGTTGCCAACGGCGCTAAGTTCTATTGCGAAGGTGCAAACATGCCCACCACCAACGAAGCTCTTGCTTACCTGCAGGAGAACGGCGTTATCTGCGGTCCCGCAAAGGCTGCAAATGCCGGCGGCGTAGCTTGCTCCGCAATCGAAATGTCTCAGGACGCTCGCAAGATGCCCATGAAGGTCGACGAAGTATACGAAATGCTCGAGAACATCATGAAGAACATTCATGACAACTCCGCTAACGCTGCTAAGGAATACGGCTTTGGTTACAACCTGGTTGCAGGCGCTAACATCGCAGGCTTCCTGAAGGTTGCAGAAGCTATGACCTACCAGGGTCTGGTATAATCCCAGATCAAAAGGGTAATACGCTTTATCAGCGACTCTCCCGCTGCCGGAATCATCCGGCAGCGGTTTTTTATTGCTCCTGCAAGGCTGCCATAGTATAATTTATTTTGTGATAAAGTGTCCGGAAAGGAGTCCCATGCATACACCACATTGCAAAATGAGAATATGGCTGCTGCTGTTGCTGCTGTTTCTGGCAGGCACAGCTGCCTTTGGCGAAGAACCGGAGCAGTTTTCTGTGTCCGGAAGCCTATACAGTGCCCTGGAAGACAGTGACGGCGCCGGATGGAGCTACGATAGCGAGAAACACCTTCTGACGCTGGATGATTTTGAAGGATCTCTTACGATCGAGGCAGACGGTCTGACCGTCGACTGCGAAGGGGCGGTCGAGCTGGAATATCTGCAAGGGCCCAAAGAGGGCAGCCTTACCCTGATCGCAGAAGAAAAGGCTGCGGTTACCATCGCACCGCCCGCGGATGCTTCCTCTGCTTCCGGCAGCGGAAAGACGGCCCTGTCTGCGCAAACGCTCAATATCTTCTTAAAAAAAGACAGCCTGTTCACGGTCGAGGGTGGCGATAAAAAGAAGGGCGCTGCCTCTTACGGCGGAGATGCTGTCGAGGCTGACTATATGACCCTTACCGGCCCCGAAAAGGGCTATGCCCGTTTTTTTGCGATGGCGGGAACCGGCGCTGCAGGAAACGGTGCTGCGGTAAGCAGAAGCGCCCAGGGCCCGGCCGCATCGGCGCAGGAGCCTTCCGTTCTTGCGGCCGGAAATGTGATCGCTCTGTTCGAATCCGGTTCCGAAGACCCTGCCCTGATCGGCAGCCCGTATCTTGCTTATGACAAGGATATTCTTCTCTATGACGAAGAAAAGGGCGACGGCCTTCCCTGTTCCGTGCAGCTGATGCCGGCCGCCTATTGCGATACCTTAAAGCTGAATTATCTTTCTTATACCCTGCTGAAGGGCAAGACCGTCAGCCTGACGGCTCAGCGCTGCACGCCCGAGGGCAAGCTGTCGTCGGTCAAGCCTACCTGGTCGTCTTCCAATACGGCGGTTGCTACCGTTTCCTCATCGGGAAAGGTCACGGCCAAGGGCGTCGGAAAAGCGGTCATCACCGCTAAGACCTCCGACGGCATCAAGGCAACCTGCACCGTGACCGTAAAGCAGGGGGTCTCGTCTATGAAGGTCTCGCCCACGTCGGTCACTTTGGCTGCCGGCATCGGGCAGGTGGATATTCCCATCACCCTGGTGGATAAGACCGGCCTTGCCGAATATGAGCTGATGGTCACCTACGACAGCCCCATCAAAGAGGCCTTCATCAGCGAAGGCTCATCTCCCGTGCTTCATATCGAAGCCGGCAATACCACCGTTACCCGCACCTATGTGACCGTTCTGGATAAGGTGAGCGGAAAGACGGCCAAGGTCTCGGTCAAGATCGGTCTTGCTGCCAACTGTGTCACCACCACGGCCAAGTCGCAAACGGTGCCCTTGATCCTGGGCAAGACTTCAACGTTAAAGGCGACGGCTGCCGTAAAGGGCTCCAAGACAAAGCCGGCCTCTACGGCGGTGGAATGGAGCAGCAGCGACGAGTCGGTAGCCACCGTATCCGCTAAGGGAAAAGTCACTGCTGTGGGCATCGGGGAATGCACCGTCACCGCCTCTGTTCCCGAAAGCTACGGCCAAGGGGAACTGGAATTTACCGTTCAGGTGGTGCCCAAGCTGAAGTACTTCTATCTGTACAACGAGGCGGGCAAAAAGGTCTCCTCCGATACGGCTGCCATCGGTGAAACGGTCGATATCAGCCGTTATATCACCGATCAGTCCATCGTCTGGTATTATGGGGAATATGAGGATTTCGATAACTATCAGATCACCTATTCCACCACGGCCAATTCTTCTATTGCACGTCTTTCCGAAGACGGAACGCTGGAATGCATCGGCAAGGGCTCTGCCAAGGTCAAGGTGATGTTCACCTGCGGCAGTCAGAAAAAGACCGTCTACATCACCGTCAAGATCTCGTAAGGAGCTTTTGAAAAAACAGATAAGACCGTCCTTCCTTTTCGAAGGGCGGTTTTTAATTGACAAAATTTTCCAATATGGTATGATAAAAGAGACGGCGGGCAGAGGTTTGCATTGCGAAGACCCTTGCTCTTTTTTCTTTTTGCTCTTTCGGCAGGCATTCTGACTGCCTGCTATACAAACTGGCCGCGGTGGGCCGTTCCGGCGGCGGTGACGGCTCTTGTCGCTGCGGTCCTGTACCGGTCGAAAAAGCGGTCTGCCGCCCGGTTCTATGATCGCCTGTTTCAGCTGACGGCAGTACTGGCCGCTGTCTTTTTTATCTTCGGATTTGTTTCTACCGATCATCTGCAGCAGAAGACCTCGGCCCTTGCTCCTTATTACGAGGAAACGGTCTGCTGCAGCGGCGTGGTGAAAAGCTGCGCCGTTAAGGGCGATGCCATGCAGCTGCAGGTAGTCGTCACCCGGGCCGCCACTTGCGATGAGGCTCTGGCGGCAGCACCGGCGGTGCGGGAACGGGTGCTGGTGCGCTACGACTGCGCAGAGCTGGCAGCGGGAATGGATCTGGTGGGGCGGCAGGTCTTTTTTCAAGGAAGCTGCGAAGAGCCGGCAGGCCCTAAAAGCCGCGGCGCCTTCGATTACCGCCGCTATCTGAAAAGCAGGGGCATCCGTGCCATCGTTTCGGTCAACCCCTACCGGATGCAGGCAGGACCGGTAAAGGATGCGCCTCTGCACCTGTTGGCAGAGACAAAGGGGCGGTTTCTGTCCTTTGCAAAAGAATACCTGGGAGAATCATCCTTCGGTCTGTTTTCAGGCCTTCTGCTGGGCGAAAAGGGCTTTCTGCAAGACGATATGAAGGAGGAATTCGAGACCAACGGCATCGCCCACGTGCTGGCCGTCTCCGGCCTTCACGTGGGGCTGGTCTACCGCGCCCTCTTCGCCCTGCTGGGAAAAAAGCGGAGCCCCGGCCGCTGCCTTATCGTGCTGCTTTTCGTCTATCTGTATGCGGCCTTTTGCGGCTTTTCTCTTTCGGTGCTTCGGGCGGCCTTCATGATCACCCTGCATCAGGCAGCCTTTTATCTGCGCCGCCGCTACGATACGGTCAGTGCCGCATCCCTTACCGCGCTGCTCTTTTTATGCACCAACCCCTTTCGCCTGTTCGACAGCGGCTTTCAGCTTTCCTTTGCGGCGGCTTATGCCATCGGCATTGCTCTTCCCTGGGCAGAGAACCGGATCCTGACGGTTTCCGACGAAAAGAAGAGCGATCTGCTCTATTATCTCGGCACCCTGTGTCTTCCGGCGCTGCTGATCCAGGCGGCCATGCTGCCCTTGGTGCTCTTTCATTTCATGCGCTGGTCGCTGCTTTCGCTTTTGCTCAATCCGCTGGCGATCCTGCTGGCGGGGCTGATCCTTCCCTTCGGCCTGCTGTTTTTCGCCGTATTTCTTTCCGGTCTGCAGGGGCTTTCGGTGGTGTTTCCTCTGGCTGCGGCAGGGCCCCTCAAGGCCTTTTGCGGCGCCTTGCAGACCCTGTCGACCGTTTCGTATGACGCAGGCACTGCCTGGCATCTGGCAGGTCCGGTGTGCGCGCCGCCTCTTTGCGGTCTGCTGCTTTACTATGCCCTGTTCTTCTGGTTCTTTTCCGAGACCCGCTGCATCCTGCGCCGCAAAGCAAAGACGAAGGAGCTGTGCGCGGTATTGCTCTCCCTTGTCGTCTGCGCTTGCGGTGTGCCCTGGCTTTTGGGTATCACCGAAGATCCCCTGCCCTATAGCTACGGCAGGGCGCCGGTCACCTTTCTGGATGTGGGGCAGGGCGACTGCACACATCTGTCTTTTGGCAGCGTCAATGTTCTGGTGGACGGAGGCGGCACCCGCAGCGGCAACATCGCCGAAGCCACCGTCGCGCCCTATCTGCTGAAAAACGGGGTTTCCGGGCTGGAGCTTTGCATCGTTACCCACCCGGATCTGGATCACAGCAAGGGCCTTGCCCAGCTGTCGCAGCAGATGAAGATCCGGACCCTTGCTTTTCCGTACTGGTGCGAGGGCGATCCTTCTCTTGCGGAGTTTGCAGCCGATGAGATCCTTTTCTTAAAGGAGGGAGACCTGCTTTCGCTGGGAAGCCGTCGCCATCCTGCTGAACTGCGGGTGCTGAGCCCGGGGCCGCGGGACCCTGCGGAGGGCAACGACGGCTCGCTGGTGCTGCGGCTGGAAACGGAAGCTTTTTCAGTGCTTCTTACCGGCGATGCAGGCGGGCTTACCGAAAGCCGGCTGATCCATACCTACGGAAAAGCGCTGCAGGCCGATGTGCTCAAGCTGGGCCACCACGGCTCGGACAGCTCTACCTCGGCAGCCTTTTTATATGAGGTGGTGCCTTCCTTTGGAGTGATCTCCTGCGGCAGAAATAATTCCTACGGACATCCTTCCCCCGGCGTAATTGATTTGCTGCAAAAAAACAGTATAATATACGGGAGGACCGACCGATCCGGATCCCTGTCTTTGCGCTGCAAAAGGGGATCCTTAACCATAGAAGACCCGGCAAAGGAAACCATATGGCATATCAGACAAAACAGTCACAACCCATCGAGCATCCCTTCCGCACCGTAAGAAGGGTGATGCTCGCTGCAAAAGAGACCGGCGTTTACCCCAGAGTCATGCTGCTTTGCGGCGAAGAAGGCTTTCTCATCCAGTGGGCCTGCGGCTTTGTGAAGGAGCTGGTGGTGGAGCCTGCGGTCGAGGCGCTGGACTATATCCGCCTTTCCGAAGACGAGGTTACCCCCGCCTCCATTCTCTCTGCCTGCGAGACCCTTCCCTTTCTTTCGTGCAAAAAGCTGGTGCAGGTAGACGCCGACCCTCTGTTTGCTTCGTCGAAAGAAGAGGGTGATGCCCAAAAGCAGGTGGCCGAATATCTGGCCAAGCTGCCCGATTCCACCCTGCTGCTGCTGGTGGCCCCGAAGGCGATCAAAAACAGAAGCCTTTATAAGGCGGCGGAAAAGCACGGCCTGGTATTCGATTTTACGCCCTTAGACGATGCCACCTTAAAGGGATGGCTCTCCAAGCGTCTTGCCATGTATCAAAAGACCTGCGATCAGACCATGCTGCTGAATTTCGTTAAGGCCAACGGCTACGGCGATAAAGAGGCGGGCTACGACCTTTACAGCGTAGAAAACGACCTGAAAAAGGTTACGGCCCTGGCAGAAGGCTCCGAGATCACCCGAAAGGATCTGATCGAGATCTATGCGCCTCCTGCCAATACCAATGCCTTTCGTCTGCTCGACAGCGCCTTTTCCGGCAACAAAGAGGAGGCTTACAGGATCCTCAGCGATACCATCGACCTGCAGAAGGCCTCTCAGGTCATGGGAACGGTGCTGCAGTTCACCGGCCTGCTGTGCTCTCAGCTGGAGATCATGGTGGAGGGTCTGGAGCGAAGAGCTGAGGGGCAGGATTTCGATACCATCGCCCGAGAAACGGGAACCAATCCCTATCGCTTAAAAAAGGCGCTGGAGGCGGCCTCCAGGAGGTCTTTGCCGGCCCTGCGGGACTGTCTTTACCGCGCCTACCAGATCGAAAAGGATCTGAAAAACGGCATCATGGAGCCCCGTCTTTCTCTGGAGCTGTTCATCGCAGGATTATAAGGAGGACCTATGGAGAATATCAAAGCGCTTTCCCGCCCGCAGGTGAAAGACCTTTTAACGGAGCTGGGCCAGCCCGCCTTTCGCGAAAAGCAGATCTTTCAATGGATCTGCAAAGGCGCCGCCTCCTTCGACGAGATGACCGACCTTTCCAAGGCCCTGCGGCAGACACTGCAGCAGCGCTGCTCGTTTGAGAGCCTGCAGATCGCCACGGTGCAGCGCTCAAAGGACGGCACCCGTAAATATCTGCTGCGTTTAAGCGACGGCAACTGCATCGAAGCCGTCTTTATGCAATACGATTACGGAAATTCCCTTTGCATCTCCACCCAGGTGGGCTGCGCCATGGGCTGCCGCTTCTGCGCCTCGACGCTCGGGGGCAAGGTGCGCAACCTGAAGGCATGGGAGATGCTGGATGAATATATCGTCATTACCAAGGACACGGGAAAGCCCATCAATCACATCGTGCTCATGGGCATCGGCGAGCCCTTCGATAATTATGACGAGGTGACCGGCTTTTTAGACCGCATCCACGACAAAGACGGCATTGGACTTAGCCTTCGCAATGTGACCGTTTCCACCTGCGGCATCATTCCGAAGATCCGCCGGTTCGGTAAAGAATACCCCCAGGTCAATCTGGCCATCTCGCTGCATGCCTGCGACCAGCAGGAGAGGGAGAGCCTGATGCCGGTGGCAAAGGCCTATCCTATGGATGAGCTTCTGGCGGCCTGCAGGGCCCACGGCGAAGAGACGGGCCGGAGGGTCACCTTCGAATATACCCTGATCGCCGGCAAAAACGACAGCCGGGAAGGAGCCGCCGCCCTGGCAAAGCTGCTGCAGGGCATGCTCTGCCATGTCAATCTGATCCCCTTAAACCCGGTGGAAGAGACCGGGCTTCAAAGCGCCGACCGCAAAACGGCGGAAGCGTTTCGCGACTATCTGGAAGATCACGGGGTTCCCGCGACCATCCGAAGACGCCTCGGCGCCGATATCGATGCTGCCTGCGGACAGCTGCGCAAAAATTCTTCAAACCAATAAGAGGAGGCAACTATGAAGAACAGACTCAAAGAAAAGATCGCTTATCTCACCTCTCTGATCGGTGTATCCGGCAGTGAGCAGCAGGTCATGAAGTATTGCAGAGACTTTCTGATGCCCCTGGCCGATGAGGTCACCGTGCTTCCCATCGGCGATGTGATCGCACGCTTCGACAGCAAAAAGCCCGGTCCCAAAATGATGATCGCCGCCCATGCCGACGAGATCGGCTTTACGGTGCGCCATATCAGCAAAGACGGCTTTCTGTATTTCAGCACCTTCGGGGGCGTGCAGCTGAAGACCGTTCTGGCCAGCCGCGTTCTGATCAACGGGCGCAAGGGCATCGTAAGAGGCATCGTCGGCGTTACCCCCGGTCATATCCAGACGGTGGAAGAGCGCTCCAAGCTGCCGGCCATCGAGGATTGCTACATCGATATCGGGGCCTCCTCTGCCGAAGAAGTGGCTGCCATGGGTATTGAGATCGGCACCACGGCCGTTGTCGAGCATCCCCTTGCCGAGCTGAACGATCCCGACCTGATCATGGGTCGCTGCATCGACGACAGAGCCGGCGTTGCCATCCTGTTGGATATCGCAGAGCGCATCCGCGAGATGGATTTCTGCGGCACCGTCTACCTTACCGTCACCGTGCAGGAGGAGGTTGGTCTGGTGGGCGCCATTCATGCCTCCGACTACATCAAGCCCGACTGCTTCATCGCCGTCGATACGGCGCCCTGCGGCGGAACTCCCGATGTTCCCGAGCGCAAGCTGCCCACCAAAATGGGCTTTGGACCTATCATCACCGTAGCTGACAACACCTCCCCCGTTTCCAAGATCTTTCCCAACACCGGACTGGTGGCCTGGGCAAAGAAGTATGCGGCAGAGCACGACATTCCTCTGCAGCGGGTTCCCGCGCCGGGCGCCGGAAACAACGATGCCGGTGCCGTCAACTATGTAGGCTGCCACTGCCCCGCCATGGGCCTTGTTATGCCGAGGCGGTATTCCCATACGGCTTCGGAGCTGCTGCATATGGACGATCTGATCTACGAATACCGGATGATCTGCGGTCTGATCGAAAACAACGGAGCCATCAGCTTCGACTTTTTTGCCGACTGTCCGGATGCATAAGGCAGGGGCTTCGTTTCAGGGGCTGCCTTGCTCCCGCAGCGAATTAAAAAATAACCCTTGTGCAAAGACATCGGAAAAGGTATAATGGGATATAATTCTATAAGTATGATTTACTGCGGAAAACCGCAGATGAAGGGAGGATGCTCCAGTGGTAAAACTTCTCATTGGACACAAAGGAACCGGTAAGACCAAGACCATGGTCGATATGGCTAATTCCGGATTAGAAAAGGTTAACGGAAGCGTTGTATTCATCAACAAGAATCACAGACTCATGTACGATCTCAAGTATCGGATCAGAGTCATCTGCATGGAAGAATACGAGCAGATCCAGAACATCGATGAATATGTCGGCTTCATTATGGGTGTCGTTTCGCAGGATAACGACATCGAGATGGTCTTCATCGACAGCATTCTGAAGCACGCCGACATCAGCCTCGACAACCTGGAAGAATTCTTCGAAAGACTGTCTGATATCTCCACCACCTACGGCCCCGACTTTATCGTTTCTATCAGCGCCGAAAGAGAAGAGCTTGGTGAGTATATCAACAAGTATCAGATCATCAACTAGC
>JABUTE010000069.1 GCA_021443825.1 Bacillota bacterium | reverse complement strand
TGTGGCTCCGAAAAGCCAAAAAGAGCCTTTTCTCCGCCATCACCTGCCGATCCACGCCCCTTGCGATATGCGTTCTCGATCAGTGACGGTGCGGCATGCCGGCAGTACTGCTACCGCTTCTCGAGCAGTTCTTTGATGGCCAGGATGCCCTGGCGGTAGCCTTCAAAGCCCAGACCCTTAAAGGTCTTAAAGCAGGCCTTTCCCGCATAGGAGATATGGCGGAAATCCTCCCGCTGCGAAACATCGGTAAGATGCACCTCCACCGCCGGGATCGATACCGCCTTCAACGCATCTAAGATGGCGACGCTGGTGTGGGTATAGGCCGCCGGATTGATGACGATGCCGTCGATCTTTTCGAAATAGGCCTGCTGGATTCGGTCGACGATGGCGCCCTCGTGGTTGTGCTGAAAGCATTCCACCTCTACACCGGCCTCTTTGGCGCTGGCCTGAATAAACTCCAGCATGGCCTGATAATCCTGCTTTCCGTAGAGCGCCGGCTCGCGGATGCCGACCATGTTGATATTGGGTCCGTTGATAACAAGGATCTTCATTATAGTACCTCCAGAATGTGTTTGACGCAGGCCTGCGGGCCTTCGTTGTTGTCGACCAGCACATCGGCAAAGGCCCGGTAGCTGTCTTTTCGCTCCTGATAGAGCAGGTGCACATCTTTGCTGAGCGAAATAGGCCGCCCGTCCACTGCCAGTTTATCAAGATCTCGCACCAGGCAGACGATCCTGCCGTTTTGGTGCAGCAGCGGATAGTTGCGCTCTCTGGTAACGCAGCCGCCGCCGGTGGCGATCACCAGGCCTGACTGCTTGCCCAGCTGCTGCAGGGTCTTCGTTTCAAGCTCCCGGAAGACCTCCTCCCCGTCCTCGGCGAAGATCTGCGGAATGGGGCGGCCGGCAGCCTTGACCAGCTCGGCATCGGCATCGACGAATCTCCGCCCTGTTTTTTCTGCCAGCAGCCTTCCGATGCGGCTCTTGCCGCAGCCCGGCATACCGATGAGCACGATGTTCTGCATCTCAAAGCTGAGCTTTTCCGTGATCCGCCCGATGACCTTATCATCGATGGCCTTTCCCGCAAACTGTTCGCTGCTTTTTTTCGCCTGGGCAACCAGCATATACAGACCTCCGAAGCAGGGAATTCCAAGCCGTTCGGCCTGCAGCAGCAGCTCTGTTCTTGCCGGGTTATAGACGATGTCGAACACCGCCTCTGCCTTGGGGAAGGATGCTACGTCGATCACTGCTTCGCCTGTATTGGGATACATGCCCACCGGCGTGGTGTTGACCAGGATCTGCGCATCCAGGTGAAGGTGCAGATTTTCGTAATTATTCTCGCCGCTGCGGCTGATGACCACCGTCTCGGCGCCCAATTGCCTTAAGGCGTAGAGCACCGCCTGGGCGGCTCCGCCGTTGCCGAAGACTAGAGTTTTTTTCCCTCTGACCCGGATGCCCGACAGGCGAACCGTCTGCGAAAACCCGTAGACATCGGTATTGTCGCCGCAGATGGAGCCGTCCGGAAGGCGAACCAGCGTGTTGACGCTGCCCAGCCCCTTTGCCGTCTCCGACAGCCGGCTGCAATACCGGAAGGCTTCTTTTTTATAGGGAATGGTCACATTCAGGCCATCCCAGTCGCCGTTCAGCAGAAAATCCTCCAGCTCTTCGGGCTGCTTTTCATAGAGCTGATATTCATAACTTCCCAGTAGCCGGTGGATCCGGGGGGAATAGCTGTGGCCTAACGTCTTTCCCAATAATCCGCATTTGAGCATCAGATCACCTCGCTGTAAGAACCCAGATAGGTAAAGGTCTCGCAAATATCCTGCAGCTCGCCCATCAGCGCCATGAAGGAGGGCGAATAGACCGAAGCCTGCAGATCGAAATAGAACATGAACTCGAAATCCCGGTCGGGCAGCGGGCGGCTTTCCAGCTTGATCAGGTTGATATCCTGGGCGTAGAAGCGTGCCAGCAGCTTATACAAAGCACCGGGCTTATGGGGCAGGGTCGCCATCAAGGAGGTGCGGTCGGCACCGGGATAGATCTCAGGCTCCTTGGTGATGCAGATGAACCGGGTGTAGTTATTGCCCTGATCCTGCACCGAAGACTGCAGGCATTCCAGGCCGTAGAGGCGCATGCAGCTGTAGGAGGAAAGCGCCGCGATGTCCTTGCGGCCCGAGCGGGCGACCATCTCGGCGGCCATGGCCGTGTTGGCACAGGGCGTTACCTTCACCTCGGGCAGCGACTTTAAAAAGCTGGCGCACTGGCTGATGGCCTGCGGATGCGAAAATATTTCCCGGATGTCAGACTGCTTGGCTCCCGGGTTGACCAGCAGGTTGTGATCCACCTTCAAACGCACGCTTTTTACGATGGAAAAATGATGCTTCATCATCAGGTCGTACACATTGTTCACCGTGCCTGCAGTGCTGTTTTCCACCGGGATCACCCCGTAGCGGGCAAGACCGGCCTCGATGGCGGTAAATACGTTGTCAAAATCCTTTACGAACAGGATCCTGGCATTCTTAAAGGCTTTGTCGCAGGCCAGCTGGGAATAGGCCCCGGCCACCCCCTGACAGACCACCGTCTGCCCTTCGGGAAAGAGGGGAGGCGTATGGTCGATGGCATGGCGGATCTGCTGCGGCAGCGGTGCTTCCCAACCCAGCCGCTTGCTGTTGTGGCTCTTGTTAAGATCGAAGATGAGAGAATAGAGCAGGTGGATGTATTCCCGCTTGTCTTCGCCGGCCATGCCGGCCAGCCGGTCCAGATGCTCCCGCTCCTGCCAGGAATCGCGCAGGGGAAGACCCTGTTCCTTCTGAAAAGCAGCCAACTCTGCCGAAGCCTCCAGGCGCTCTTGCAGAAGTGCAACCAGCTGTTGGTCGATCTGATCGATCCTGTTTGTATGATCGCTGAGCTCCATTTTATGCATCCTTTCCGCCGGCGACGTCTTCCGCCAGCTCTTTTCTTCTTTGCAGAAGGGCGTCATAAACAGCGACCGCTGCTGCCGCTTCCACGCAGGGAACCGCCCTCAGCACGATGCACGGGTCGTGGCGGCCCTGCACCTGCAGCTCTACCTCGGTCATGGAAGAAAGATCTACGCTTTTTTGCACCTTCGCGATGGAGGGCGTCGGCTTAAAGGCCGCCCGAAATACCAAAGGCATGCCGTTTGAGATGCCGCCCAGAATGCCGCCGGCGTTGTTGGTCGCAGTCACCACCCGGCCGCCCTGCAGCACGAAGGGATCGTTGTTTTCGCTGCCGCAAAGGAGGGCTGCGCCAAAGCCTGCACCAAATTCCACGCCTTTTACAGCCGGAATGCCGTAGACCAGCGAGGCGATGCGCCCCTCCAGCCCGTCAAAGAGAGGGCCTCCCAGCCCTGCGGGAAGACCGGTCACCACGCATTCCACAATGCCGCCCACCGAGTCGCCCTCGGCCTTTTTTTCTAAGATCAGCTGCTGCATGGCCTCGCCCTGCCCATCGCTGACCGTAGGCCAGGCTTTTCCGCTGACCGGGGCCGTAAAGCAGCCTTCATCCTGCACTGCGCCGATGGAGCGAATTCTTGCGAATACCTGGATCCCCTCTTTTTCCAGCAGCTGCAGGCAGATGCCGCCGGCGATGCAAAGGGGCGCCGTCAGCCTTCCGGAGAAGGGTCCGCCCCCCGCCAGCTGGGCTTTCTCGCCGTATTTCATCATGGCGGTAAAGTCGGCATGGCCGGGACGGGGCACCGTTCTTAAATTATCGTAGTCGCCGGAGCGGACATTGGTATTTTTAATGATCCCCTTCAGGGGACCGCCGTCGGTCAGACCGCCTGCAAGACCTTCTTCAAAGACGGGCACATCCCCCTCCTTCCTTGCGGTGGAAAAAGCGTTCCTGCCGGGGGCGCGGCGATCCAAAAAAGTCTGCAGCAGGGCAAGATCCACCGGGGTGCCTTCGGGAAGACCGGTGAGGATCATGCCGATCTCAGGCCCGTGGGAGGTTCCGTAGATTTCAAGAGAGAGTGTATCTCCGTGCCAGATGCTCATTTATAAGACCTCCTTCAGCTGGGCAAGATCGCTGTAAAAGCGGGGATAGGATTTGCGGATGCATTGGGCTCCGCGAATAGTCACCGGAGCAGCTGCTCCCGCTGCGGCAACGGCTGCTGCCATGGCGATGCGGTGGTCACCGAAGCTGTCTGTTTCGCCTCCTGCAAGGATCTTGACCCCTTCGATGACGATACTATCGCCCTCTTCCCGAATGCGGGCGCCAAGGGCCGATAAGAAGCTTACGGTGGATGCGATCCGGTCGGATTCCTTCAGGCGCAGCCGGCCGGCATTCACCACCCGGGTGGTGCCCTCTGCAAGGGCTGCTGCCACGCAAAGAACGGGGATCAGATCGGGAATGGGCGCGGCGTCAACGGTGATGCCCTTCAGCCGCCCTTTCTTTACCAAAATGCCTGCGTCCGGACCTGCGCCCTCTTCAATGACGGCTCCCATCTGCCGCAGCACCGATAAAACGGCCCGGTCGCCCTGCACCGAGGAAGGCTCCAGCCCCCTTACCAGAACGCCCTGCTTTGATAAGGCGCCCAGCACCAGAAAGAAGGCTGCGTTCGACCAGTCGCCCTCGATCCGAAGCTGCCCCGACAGAGCGCTTTTCTGCCCTCCCGACAGGGTATAGTTGCGCCCGTCTTCACTGACGGTAAAGATGATACCGGCCCGCTGCAAAACGGCGCAGGTCATGGCGATATAATCGACAGATTCTACCGGACCGGTGATCTGCAGGGTGCTTTCGCCGCTGAGCATGGGCAGAGCCAGCAGCAGCCCGGTGATATATTGGGAAGAGATATTGCCGGGAATCACATAGCAGCCCGGCTGCAGCTGCCCCTTTACCGAAAGCAGCTCGCCCTCCTGCTGCAGCGTCATGCCGTGGTCTTCCAGCACCTGATCCAGAGGGGCAAGGGGCCTTTGGGAAAGCCTGCCTTCCATGTGAAAGACGGCCTTTTTGCCCAGGGCACCCACCACGGGAAGAAGAAAGCGCAGGGTGGAGCCGCTTTCTTTGCAATAAAGATGGCAGGGCTCCTCGCCCGCAGGAGCAAAGCCATTGATCGCAATGGAGCCGGCGCCCTCCTGCCCGATGATGCTACCCAAAGCCCTGAGGCAATCGATGGTGGCCGTGATATCGTCGGAAAGACCGTCGATCTGCAGGGTAGCCTTGCGCCCCGAAAGAGCCGCTAAGATCAGGTAGCGGTGGGCATAGGATTTGGATGCGGGCACCGCTACCTCGCCGGTGCGCATGCCGCAGGGGATCGTCCGGATCATAGGATGCCTCCCAGGGCCAGCCAGTCCTTTAAGTCTTCTGCAGCAACGCTGCCGATGCGGCACGAGCCGATGGCCTCCGGCAGGATCACGTTCAAGGAGCCGGCCGCCATCTTCTTGTCGGTAAGCATCAGCTGCAGCATCTGATCGGCCGTGTAGGGAATTTCAGCGGGAAGACCGTATTTCTGCAGCACCTGCAGCAGCTCCTGCAAGGCGCCCGGATCGCAGACACCCTGAGCAACGGCGATGCGCATCACGGCCGCCATACCCATAGCAACCGCCTGCCCGTGGAGGATCTGAAATCCGCTTAAGCCCTCGGCCGCATGACCGATGGTGTGGCCCAGGTTCAGCTTCATCCGCTCGCCCCGGTCGAATTCGTCGGCCTCCACCACCTGCCGCTTCATGGTAACGCAGGTCTCGATCACCTCTTCGTATTGTTCCTTGATGGGAATGCGGCTTACGGAATCAAAGAATTGCCGATTGCCAAGCACCCCGTATTTGATGATCTCGGCGCAGCCGCAGCGGTACTCCTCTTCGGGCAGGGTGGCCAGCACAGCGGTATCGCAAAGCACCAGAGCCGGCTGCCAGAAGGCGCCCACCTGGTTCTTGCTTCCCGAAAGGTCGATGGCCGTCTTGCCGCCCACCGAAGAATCCACCATGGCCAAAAGGGAGGTGGGAACCTGGATATACCGGATGCCCCGCTGAAAGGTGGCGGCCGCAAAGCCGGCCAGATCGCCGGTAACGCCGCCTCCGAGCGCCACGATAAGATCGCTGCGGGTCATATGACAGCTGTCCATGAATTCCAGCAGCCGACCGTAGGTCGTAAGGCTTTTGGACTGCTCCCCGTGGGGAAACACGAAGGGATGCACCGCAAGCCCCGCCTGCTGCAGGCTTTCTGCTGCGGCTTCTCCGTACAGAGGATAGACATTGTCGTCGGAGACCAGGGTCACGGCCCGGACCTTGGAAAAGGCCGCCGCCTTCTCTCCCAGCAGGGACAGGATTCCCTTTCCGATAAGGATGTCGTAGCTTGCCGACGCATCGATGTGAACCGTTCTCATCCGTCGATCTCCTCCTTTCGCTCCTTGCCCTCCCGCAGCAGGCGGATCAGCTCGCTGCGATCGCCCTCTGCGATGGCTTTTTTGTATTCTTCCAGGCTGTGGATGATGAAGTCGATCTCCTCATTGAGATAATCGCCGTTTTCAAGAAACAGCTCGGCCCACATCTCGGGGTTGAGCCAGGCGACTCTCGTCATATCCTTGTAGCTGCCGGCAGAAAAGCCACTGTGCGAAAGGGCTCTGGGCGATTTTACGTAGGCGTTGGAGACCACATGGGCCAGCTGGGAGGTAAAGGCGATCATCTCGTCGTGCTTTTCTGCCGTGGTAACAGAGATGCTGCCAAAGCCTGCCGGATCCAGCAGGGTCTTGATCCTTCCCAGCAGCTGAATATCACCGAAATCCGGCGGCACGATGACCATGGGCGCCTTGTGATACAGGTCGGCCTTGGCATATTTGTAGCCGGAGAACTGACGCCCCGCCATGGGGTGGCCGCCGGCATAGGTGATGCCGTATTCCCTTGCGATTTCAAGGCAGCTGTGAAAGACCTTCCGCTTGGTGCCGCAGCAGTCGATGACCACGGGACGGCTGCCCATAAAGGGGGCCATTTCTTTCATATAGCTGACGGCCGCCTCGGGATAGATGCAGATCAGCACCAGATCGCATTGGCCGATGTTTTCCTTCGTCAGTTCGCCGCAGATGTCGCCGCTGATGGCGGCAAAGGACAGGATATTGCGGTCGATGTCGGTGGCAAAGACCGCATGACCCTTTTCGGAATATGCTTTTGCAAAGGAGCCTCCGATCAGGCCCAGTCCAACGATTCCAACGTTCATTACAAGATCGCCTCCCTTACTTTACGAATCTTTTTCGCTGCCGCATCGAATTCCTCGGGGCGAAGCGACTGGGCGCCGTCGCAGAGGGCATGGAGCGGGTCGTTGTGCACCTCGATCAAAAGGCCGTCGGCGCCGCAGGCCGTGGCAGCCAGGGCCATAGGCTCGACCAGGCGGGCCAGGCCGGTGGCGTGGCTGGGGTCGACGATGACCGGCAGATGCGAAAGCTCGTGAAGCATAGGCACCGCCGAAAGATCCAGGGTGTTTCTGGTGTAGTCGCTGTAGGTACGGATGCCCCGCTCGCAGAAAATGACATTCTCGTTGCCCCCGGCCATGATGTATTCGGCGCTCATTAAAGTCTCCTGCAGGGTATTGGCCATGCCCCGCTTAAGAAGAATGGGCTTTTTCGTCTTGCCCAGCTCCTTCAGCAGGTCGAAATTCTGCATGCTGCGGGCGCCTACCTGAAGCACGTCCACATCCTCAAACAGAGGCAGGTCGATCAGGTTCATGATCTCCGATACGATGGGAAGACCAGTCTCCTGACGGGCGATCTTAAGAAGCTCGATGCCTTCTCCCTTCAGACCCTGAAAGTCGTAGGGCGAGGTGCGGGGCTTAAAGGCGCCGCCGCGCAGCAGCTGGGCACCCGAGGCTTTGACCGCTTTGGCAACGGTCACGATCTGCTCTTCCGATTCGACGGAGCAGGGCCCTGCGATCATCACGAAATTGCCGCCGCCGATCTTAACGTCACCCACCTGCACGACGGTATCTTCGGGGTGGAATTTGCGGTTGCATTGCTTGAATTTTTCCGATACCTGGCTGACCGAATCGACGATATCAAGGCTGGCGATCAGGTCTTTATCTACGCGGCCGGTGTCGCCGATCAGGCCCAGCACCGTGTTGACCTCGCCGTTGGATACGTGAACGCCAAGGCCCATTCCCTTGAACCATTCGATCAGCTGATTGGTGCGTTCTTCTGCCACATGGGGTTTGATGACTACGATCATGATTTGTTCCTCCTGTTTGGAAAATAAAAATGCGGTGCATGTAATCTGCACCGCATCCAATGAATTCGATCTTAAACCTTCTGCAATACAAATTACTTCTACTGTGACCTGCCGGTAAAGTAAAAGTAATAATAACCGTATTCAGCTGCGAAGGTGGTATGCATCATGGAATATGCCTTTCTGCCCGCCCGGTAGCTAACAGAAGCGATAAAATACTGAAATTACTGAACATTCTACCCTTTCGCAGGGCAGAAGTCAAGGGAGGTCTGCTTTCAGGCAAAAGAAAAAGAGCCGAAGCCGCGTTCTGTGCGCTCCAGCTCTTTGCGGATCTTTCGCTTTTCTGCTTTTCGGTCGTAGTCCTTGGCAGACTTGTGAGCCAGGGTGTAGGGCTGGGTGCCGAAGCTTCCCCGAACCGCGTTGTTGTATTCCTTCTGCTTCTTTTTTGACATTTTCCTGTATTCGACGAATTTTTCCATGTCTGACCTCCTTTTTTTACGATAGCATGATACCACAGTTTGCGCCGGATGGAATAACGGGGCGGTTACAGCTGCATGTCGTTTTTGTTACAGGCAGCCGCCGGGGTCCTGATAAACCCTCCTCAAGTTGAATTCACCGGCGGAGAATGCTATAGTAACAGCAAAAGGCGAAGGCCTTTTCCGGTCAATTAATAAGGAGGATCGACATGATCAACTGGTACGAAAAAACAGAGCAGCTCACCAAAGAGCTGGTAAACATAAAAAGCGTTACGGAAATGCCCGGCGAAGAGCAGCAGCTGGCCGACTTTATCGAGGGCTGGTATAAGGGCCTTCCCTATTTTGCCCGGCATCCGCAGCAGGTGCTGCAGTTTGAGACCCAGGCCGATACGGTAAGGCGCAGCAGCGTGCTGGCCATGGTTAAGGGCACGAAAAACGGAGGAAGCAACAAAACCGTCATTCTGCTGGGCCATCTGGATACGGTGGATGTGCAGGACTACGGCGACGCCAAAGCGCTGGCCACCGATCCGGACAGGCTGCCCGAGGCCCTGCAGCACATGGGTGTTTCCCAAGAGGTATTGGAAGATCTTAAAAGCGGCGATTACATGTTCGGCCGCGGCGCTTTAGACATGAAGGCCGGCGTTGCCGCCCACATGACCCTGATCGACTATTTCAGCCGGCATACGGAGCTTCTTTGCGGAAACCTGATCGCCGTCAGCGAGTGCGACGAGGAGGGCAATTCCGCCGGTATCTTCTCGGCTCTTGAGGTGCTTGCCCACTTAAAGGACGAGCAGCAGCTGGACTACATCGCCTGCATCAATTCCGACTACTCCACCGCAGA
>JABUTE010000102.1 GCA_021443825.1 Bacillota bacterium | reverse complement strand
CTCATAGCCTGAGGCATCCATTCCTTCGGGGCTTTGAAATTGGCGCCGATGACCTGCGGCTTCTTAAATTCCTCGAAAATGGGATCTTCGGCAGAGGCAACGCCCCACAGGGGACGCTGCAGCACAGGAAGCTCTACCCCTTCCCCGGGAAAAAACAGACGATTGTTTTGCAGCTGCTCAAAGGCCTGGGTCACAAGCCTGTCAAATTCCTTATGCTCCATGGGTTTTTCCTTTCTGAAAAATTCTTACGCTTTGGCCGTGGGTGCCTTCCAGGCATCCAGCCACTTGCCCCTGCGGTAGCGGGGATAGTAGATGGCAAAGCGGATGACCCAGTCCACCGCCATGGGGATCCATACGCCCAGCAGGCCCCAGTGGAAGACGCGGATCAGCAGCTCTGCCCCGATGACGCGAACGACCCACATGCCAAGAAACGAGATATAGGCCGTGATCTTTACATCGCCGGCGCCGCGCAGAACACCTGCCAGCGACATGGTGACCGCCTCGATGGGCTCGATGGCGCACTGGATGCGCAAAGCCAGCGAGGCCATTTGAATGACCTCTTCGCTGTCGGTGAAAAAGCCGATGATCTGCGGGCAGAAAATGAAGACGATGCTGGTCGATATCAGGCCCACGATGAACGACATGCGCAGACATTCCTTTGCCATCAGCTTTGCCCTGTCTTTATTGCGGGCGCCCAGCCACTGGGATACCAGGGTGGTCGAGACCGTGCCGAAGCCCATGACCGTCATGAAGATGATGGATTCCGCCGTGTTGGCCAGGCTGTGAGCCGACAGCACCTCGTTGGAGATGCCTGCCAGAAGTCTGGTGCAGACGGTGCGGCCCATGGCATTGAGAAAACGCTCCAGCGCCAGAGGCCAGCCCAGCGACAGGGTGAAAAGATACAGCTCTTTATCGATGCCGCCCAGCCTGCCCAGATGCAGAGGAACCTCCAGCTTCTGATTGCCGAAGATGCGGCTGGTGATGAACAGGCACTGCAGGGCATTGGCGCAGCTGGTCGCCATGGCAGCGCCGGCCACTCCCTTGCCCAGGCCCCACATGGGGATGCTCATGCCCAGCACGGTTACCGTGCGGCTGGGAAAGATAAACAGATAATTGAGAACGCAGTTGGAGATATTGGCGATCAGATTACCGATCATAGGGTCGCGGGTATCGCCCTGCCCCCGCAGAAAGGTATTGAAGGTCAGGGTCGCAACCACCAGCCAGCGGGAATAGCCGAACCAGCGCAGATAATCGGAGGCGGGCTGGTAGATATCAGCCTGCGCGTTCATCCAGGCAGGCAGGTTTTCTGCAAATACATACGAAAACAGCGCGGTGAGCAGAATGCCCATGGCAGCGATATAGTAGACCGACTGCTGCATGGTCTTAAGAGCCAGATCTTTTCGGCCCTCACCGATGCGGCGGCTCATCATGACGCCGAAGCCGGAGCTTAAACCGATGGCGATGCCGTTGCACACCCCGATGATGGGGCTTCCCAGCGCCACCGAGGCCGTTGCATAGACGCCCAGACTGCCGACCATGGCAGTATCGACGAAATTGACCAGAATGCTCATGATCTCTTCGATGATCATGGGCCATACCAGAAGCAGGATCAGCTTTACCGGATCTGCGTTAGGATCCAGAATGTTGATCTCTCTTTTTTTCTTGCTCATCTTTTGCCTTTCCGAAAAAAATGACATTCCTGATTTGTAATAACGGGTCCGCCGTGTCTATTTCAGCCGTGCGGCCATGGCGACCCAGCAGTCGTCGTGAATGATCTCAAGGATCTCAAAGCCGGCTTCTTCGATGGCCCTGCGGCAAGTCTCTTCCTTGTCGTCGATGATGCCGCTGGCGATAAAGACGGCGTTCTCTTTGCAATGGGCCGGAACGGAAGGAGCCAGCTTTACGATCAGCGGGCTGAAGATGTTGGCCACGATCACATCGGCCTTTTGCGATCCGTCCAGGGCGGCCAGCAGATCGGACTGCAGAACGGTCACATCGCCTTCACACCGGTTGAGAGCCAGATTTTCCTTCGTTGCCCGGATCGCCTCCGGATCAAGATCCAGCGCGGTGATCTTCCCTGCGCCCAGCTTGACGCCCACGATGGAAAGAATGCCGGTGCCGCTGCCCACATCGATCAGGTCATCTCCTTCGCGCAGATATTTTTCCATCAGGCGCACCACCAGATAGCTGGTGGGGCTGGAGCCGGTGCCAAAGGCCATGCCCGGGTCGATATCGACCACCAGCTCGCCCTCCTGCGGGTCATAGCTGCGCCAGACAGGCTTTACCACCACATGGTCCGAAAGCTTCATGGGAACGTAATATTCCTCCCATTTGTGCAGCCAGTCCTCATCGTCGACGATGGCCCGGCTGACCGGATATTGCTGCAGCAGATCGGCAGCACCCGCGGGCAGCACACCGTCTTCTGCAAGATAAAAGCTGACCGAGGCCTCCGTTCGAATGGACTCCAGCAGCTCGCCTTCGATCACGTTCCAAAGATAGCCGTCCCCTTCTCCTTCAAACAGAGCGGCATCCTTCGGGTCGCTGATGATCAGCTCCTCCAGCCCCAGAGCCGTCAGCGCCTCGGTGAGAGCGTCCAGCTGCTCGGCGGCAGGATAGATCTTGTATTCCTGATATTTCATGGGATCCCCTTTTTTCTTCAGAATTGCGCACACGCGCACCTTCATTTTACATCATTTCGGCGATGATGAGCAATGAAAAAACCGAGGCTTGAAAAACCTCGGTCTTTACGTACTGTTTTCTGTTTAGAGATCTGCGTCGAAGGGGAGCAGAGCCATGGTTCTTGCTCTCTTGATGGCAGTGTTGATGTCTCTCTGGTGCATAGCACAGGTTCCGGTTACTCTTCTGGGAAGGATCTTACCTCTTTCGGTAATGTACTTCTTCAGAGTATCAACATCCTTGTAATCTACAACTACGGAGCTGTCTGCGCAGAACTGGCAGACCTTTTTTCTGTGCATGCCGCCGTTGTAGCTCTTCTTCTTGAAATTATCTCTTTCCATTGATGCTTATCCTCCTGGTTCAGATTTTAGAAGGGTATGTCGTCTTCGGTCATCAGCTTGAAGCCCTCCGGAGTATAACCGCCGGTGCTTTCTGCGGGGCTGGCCTGCTGGCCGGCGCCGCTGAAGGAAGAACCGCCTTCGTTATTGGATCCGGGAACGAACTCGACTCTGTCGGCTACCACATCGGTAGTGTAGATCTTCTGTCCGTTCTTTTCGTAGCTTCCGGTCTGGATCCGTCCGGTAAGAGAAATGGCCTTACCTTTATTAAAATACTTTTCGATAAACTCAGCGCTCTTGCCGAAGGCGACGCAGCTGATGAAATCAGCCTGCTTATTTCCGTTTTTATCGGGAATTCTGTCGACTGCGACGGTAAAACGAGCAACTGCATTCTGTGTAGTGGAGCTATAGCTTACTACAGGATCCTTTGTGAGTCTTCCGACTAATTGTACCGAATTCATGACAGACCGCCTTTTTTACTTTTCGTCTTTTGCGACGATGATGTGTCTCAGATAGTTGTCCGAGATTCTGAGTCTTCTATCCAGTTCCTTGGGAAGAGCAGGGCTTGCATTGAGCTGCATTACAACATAATAGCCTTCGGTCTTCTTGAGGATAGGATAAGCCAGCTTCTTCATCCCCCACTCGTTGATCTCGGTGACTTCGCCGTCAGCAGCAATGATAGCCTTTACAGCTTCGATTGCGGCATCCTTCTTGTCAGCGTCGAGAGCGGGATCGATGATAAACATCAGTTCGTACTTATTCATTTTTCCACCTCCCTATGGTCTTAGATGGCTGAAGTTTTCCCCTTCAGCAGAGAGCCTCGCAATGCGAGTGCTTTAAAATTATATGTTCGAAAGCCTCAAATTGCAAGTATTTTTTTGCATATTTCAAAACTTTTTAATAAGGCGCAGATGCCTCTCCTGCCGCTTATAACTGTATTCATTATTTACCGGCGCATCGACCGGTTGTTAAGGAAATAAGCTCTTTATATCAACCTTAACAACATTTTCGATCGACATCTCTTCGAATCCCGATCTTGAGAAGAAAACATATTTGTAGCAGGCAAGCCCCGTCTTTTCCACCTGCGCTATTTCTTCTTCGACCATAGCTTTTGTGATGGGGCTTCTTCTGAACTTCACTTCGTAGAAAACGTATCCTTCCTCATCTTCCGTAACGATGTCGAACTCACCGTTGGTATGATCTTTGGGATTATCGTAGTAGTACTTCCCTATTTTCTCGATTACGGGCTCGATCCTGCCGACCTTGTTTTCCCTGATTAAAAACTGCTTGCAGATTTCTTCGAACTGCCTTGGCACAAACTGCTCTTCGAAGTCCTTTTCGATGTACTTTTCATAAAAGACTTCAGGATCCATGATCCTAAGCTGCGAAGAATACTTAAACACATACCTGTAGTAAAACAGCGAGAGATTGTCTGCGATTCTGTAACCCATTCTCTTCTTGTTGAACAGGTCGTTTATGGGAGCCGTTTTTTCGACGACTTCCATCTTGATGAGTTTATCCAGAACATCTGCCAGAGTCGGGCCGCTTGAAACATGGGAGTGGGACAAAATGTCGCTGTATTTTGAGTGCCCCGCCGCCAGCGCTTCGAACACCTCATTGGCATTTATAATCTTCGAAATCTCCGCATTGAGATAGCCCGAGATTTCGTTCTCAAGCCGGGCTCCCGGGGACGCTATAAGGTCGATGATATTTTCTCTTACGCTTTTTTTATCATCAATGAGCCGGTTATAGTAAGGGATTCCTCCGAAAACGGAATAAATCCGTACTCTGTCTTCCGAAGAATATCCCGGATAAAACATGGCGGATTCGTAGTAATCCATCTGTCTGAGGTCAATAACCAGATCGATTCTGCCGTACAGAGGGTTCGAGTGCTCAAGAAGGGACTTCATTATCTCAACGTATGAGCCCAGGATTATGAGCTTTAGTTTAGAGCTTTCTCTGTATTTACCCACCAGCGACTGCAGGATGCTGTCCATGCCCTTTACGGACGCCCTAAGATACGGATACTCATCCAAGACGAGAATCAGTTTCTCTTCTCCTGCCAGCTTAAATATATAGTCTAGCAGCGACTCCATATCGGTGTAGCCGAGCATGGGCAGGCTCAGGACATCGGACACCACCTGCGCCAGACTTTTTACGTTGTTTTCTTCGGCGACCTGCTTGCATTCGAAATAGATGCTCTTTCCGTCGGTATTTCTTAAAACCTGCTTAACAAGCTCGCTCTTTCCTATGCGGCGCCTGCCGTAAATCAATGAAAAAGACAGCTCATCCGTTTCAATCTGCTTTTCGAGTTTTTTCAGTTCTTCTGTTCTTCCGATGAATTTCATTTTTTATCGACTGCCTCCTGGTCGGTTTCTTCCGAGTAAAATATATCACATAGCAAACCACTTGTAAAGTTTTACTCGGTTTTAGTCGAGTCGGTTTTATCCGAATAAAAATGCGAGCATTTCATTTCTGCGTTTTTGCATTTTTGTTTTAGCAGTTGATCTGCTTATCACCTGCGGATTACGAAATTCTGACCGCTGTGCCGAAATTAGAGTATTCCGTATATTGACGCAGCACCGAAAAAAAGAGCCCGAATTCTCGGACTCCTTTTTTCTCATAGCATGCTTTATGCGGTTTACAGGTTTTCTTATTTCGCGTCCTCGTTTACGGGGCCGACGATGGCGTGCTCCGCAAACAGGGCGGTGGTACCGCCGGTATGAAGGAAGACGACTGTGCTGCCCTTGGGAAGCTTCTGCTGATCCAGATAGGCGAGCATGCCGCTGAAGGCCTTTCCGGTATAGACAGGATCCAGCAGAATGCCCTCGCTGGCCGCCAGACGGCGAATGGCTGCCGTTGCTGCCGGCGCGGGGATCTCGTAGCCCTCGCCGTAGAAATTGCCGTCCACTTCAAAATCCTCGGTGGTTGCCCTGCAGTCTGCACCGCAATGCTCCAGCCCACGGTTTGCCAGATCGGTCACCGCCCGGCTGTAGCCATCGGCCTTGGGGCTGACACACACGCCGATGATCTTCGTATCGCTTTCCGAGAGCACCTTTCCTGCCACCAGGCCGCCCAGGGTTCCGCCGGAGCCGGTGGTGGTGAACAGGTAGTCCATATGCTTGCCCATGGCGTCCAGCTGATCCATCAGCTCCAGATAGCCGTTGATATAGCCGCAGACGCCCACCTCGTTGGAGCCGCCCACGGGAACGTTATAGACCTTGTGCCCCTGAGCCTCCAGCTCCTTCATGCGGGCCTCGCCCGCAAGGGCTGCACGCTCCTTGGCAGACAGGGGGTTGCCCTCTTCTTCGTAGACGATATGCACCTCTGCGCCGTAGATGCTGTCGAGCAGCAGGTTGGCGCGCAGATCGTCGGGATCGGGATCGACCACGCTGTGCAGGTAGACGACGGGGTTCAGTCCGCAGATCCTGGCTGCGGTGATGGTCTGCATGGCGTGGTTGCTCTGGGTGGCGCCGTAGGTGATCACGTAATCGCAGCCCTGCTCCAGGGCATAGCCCATCAGATATTCCAGCTTGCGGATCTTGTTTCCGCCGTAGAGATTGCGTCCGGTAAAGTCATCCCGCTTAATATAGACGTCGTAGCCGGTCTGGGCAGAGATGTTGTCCAGGCGGTGCAGGGGCGTGGGAAAAAAGCCGATGGAGCGTCTGGGAAGTTCATTGGGAAGAGTTCTGGGTGCCATTTGCCTGCCTCCTTATGATATTGCTTATCTGCTTACGATCTCGACCGATTCCATTTCAACGGGCTCGGTGGGAACATCCTGCATATACCAGCCCATGCGTCCGGTCTTGACCGATGCGATCTGATCCAGCACGTCGAAGCCGTCGGTCAGCTTGCCGAAGCCGGCATACTGCCGGTCCAGATGGGGCGCATCCTGATGCATGACGAAAAACTGGGAGCTGGCCGAATTGGGATCGTTGGTTCTGGCCATGGAAAGAACGCCCCGCTCGTGCTTTAAGGTGTTCTGGGCAAAGCCGTTGGCAGCGAATTCGCCGGTGATGGAGGGTGCCTGGATCTGCTTATAATCGGTGGTAAACGCACCGCCCTGGATCATGAAGCCCTTGATGACCCGGTGAAACACCTTGCCGGTAAAAAAGCCCTGTTCGATAAGGCCCAGAAAGTTTTCGACGGTCTTGGGAGCCATTTCGGGATACAGCTCAGCGGTCATGGTTCCGTAGTTCTTAACGTTGATCTTGATGATGGGATTGCTCATAGATTTGACTTCTCCTTATTGTTTTACAGGTGCTGCGCGGAGGTTCGGCAAGAATTCATCGTATATTAACGATGCATTTGCAAACCCTTGCACAGCCCCTGCTATTATGACTTAGTAGACAGCGATCTGACCGTCGCAGCGGGATTCGGTGCCGCCCACCAGGGTGCCGTGCTGAGTCTTCCAGATGATCTCGCCGCGGCCCATGGAGCCTCTGTCTGCCAGGATCTCGACCTCGTGGCCCCGATCCTTCAGCTCCTGCGCGATCTTCTGACCGCACTCGTATTCCAGCTGGATATGCTTTCCGCCAGTCCACTGGAAGCGAGGTGCGTCCAGCGCCTCCTGGGGGTTCATGGCGTAGTCCAGGGTGTTGACCACCACCTGCATGTGGCCCTGGGGCTGCATGTAGCCGCCCATGACGCCGAAGGGGCCGACGGCCTCTCCGTCCTTGCTGAGAAAGCCGGGAATGATGGTATGATAGCACTTCTTTCCGGGTGCAAGGGCGTTGTCGGACTTCTCGTCAAAGCTGAAGTCAGCGCCCCGGTTCTGCAGCGAGATGCCCGTGCCGGGAACTACGATGCCCGAGCCGAAGCCCATGTAGTTGCTCTGGATGTACGAGATCATGTTGCCCTCGCCGTCGGCTGCGCACAGGTAGACGGTGCCGCCGCTGAAGGGCGTGCCCGGCTTGGGGTCGATGGCAGTATCGGTGATCAGGGCTCTTCTGCTGGCGGCATATTCCTCGCTGAGCATGTCGGCCACCTTGGTGGTCATGGTGCGGGGGTCGGATACGTAAGCCTTTGCGTCGACGAAGGCCAGCTTCAGGGCCTCGATCATCTTGTGATAGGCTTCCGCGCTTTCTCTGTTTTCGGGAAGCTCCAGCCCCTTTAAGATGTTCAGCGCCATGAGAACGGTGATGCCGTGGCCGTTGGGCGGGATCTCGCTGACGGTATAGCCCTTATATTCGGTAGAGATGGGGGTTACCCATTCCGGATCCCACTTGGCGAAGTCGTCTTCCTGCAGCCAGCCGCCGGTCTTTTTAGAGAAGGCGACGATCTTTTCCATCAGCTCGCCGCGGTAATAGCTTTCGCCGTTGGTCTTTCCGATGGAGCGCAGGGTCTTGGCCATATCGGGGCAGCGGAAGATCTGGCCTGCCTGAGGAGCATGGCCGTTGATCGTGAAGTATTCTCTCCAGGGCTTGAACTGCTCACCCTCCATGGCGGTGAACAGGTTGACGCCGTTCTTCCAGAAGCGGGCGACGGTGGGAGAAAGAGGATAGCCGTTTTCTGCATACCAGGCGGCGGGCTCGACCACCTGAGAAAGAGGCAGTCTGCCGAAGCGCTGGTTGATGGCAGCCCAGCCGGCGACGGCACCGGGAACCATGACGGGATCCCAGCCCCGCTTGGGCATGGCTTCGTGGCCCCTCTCTTTCATCTTGGCGATGCTGATGGCCATGGGAGCGACGCCGCTGGAGTTGAGTCCGTAGAGCTTGCCCTTGCTCCAGATAAGGGCGAAGGCGTCGGAGCCCAGACCGTTGGAGGTAGGCTCGACGACGGGAAGGCAGGCAGCCGTTGCAACAGCTGCGTCGAAGGCATTGCCGCCCTCCTGCAGGATCTTAAGACCGGCCTGCGCTGCCAGAGGCTGGGAGGTGCAGACCATGCCGCGCTGGCCGTAAACTGCCGTGCGGCGGGAATTGTAACGGTAGCTGTTGGGATCGAAGTTCATGTTCAGATTCCTTTCTTTGTATTGCAGCGCTTTTTAGGCCGGTGCCTTCGGAGCCTGCACGAAAAAACACGAAAAAAGCGGGGAATGGCTGCGCAGGCCTTCTGTTCGGCTCGCAGATACATTTATTATACCATAGCAAAGGCCATCGTTGACGGAAAAAAGATGTCGGGCGAAAGCCCTCTGTTGCTTGACAATCAGGGCTTTTTCCTCTATACTGTTTTGTGCTGTACATCCGGGTATAGCGCAGTTGGTAGCGTGCTTGGTTCGGGACCAAGAGGCCGTGGGTTCAAATCCCGCTACTCGGACCACAGAACAAAAGGAGTCCTAACAGGGCTCCTTTTGTTTTGCCCAGACTGGTGCGGGATTTGAACCCGTGAGGGCGCAACGCCCCCTGCGAGTCGCTTGCCCTCGGAGACGGGCTGGCGTGCCGGAGCAAAGCCTTGAGCGAGTCGCATGAGCTCCACGGCGATCGGGCGAAGCGGCGCGGATGGTCGTTTGAGACTGTCTGAGCGAGCAGCCTTCTTCTGAT
>JABUTE010000067.1 GCA_021443825.1 Bacillota bacterium | reverse complement strand
ACAAGAGTCTGCTTTAAGCCCGATGCCGAGATCTTTACCGAGAATACCGAGTTCGATTTCGATACCCTGCAGCAGCGTCTGCGCGAAATGGCCTTCTTAAACAAGGGCATCAAGATCTCTTTGACCGATGATCGCGGCGATAAGCCGAGAAAAGAGGTCTATCACTACGACGGCGGCATCCGGCAGTATGTGGAATTTCAGAATTCCTCCAAAGAGCCTGTCCATCCCGAGATCATCTATTTCGAGAATTTCAAAAAGCTGAACGGAAAGAGCTGCGAGTGCGAGGTCGCCATGCAGTGGACCGACACCTACAGCGAGGTTACCCTTTCCTATGCCAACAACATCAATACGGTAGAAGGCGGCGCCCATCTGATGGGCTTTAAGGCGGCTCTGACCAGAGTCGTCAACGACTACGCAAGAAAGGCCAAGATCCTGAAAGAAAAGGATGCGGCCCTTACCGGCGACGATATCCGCGAGGGCCTTACGGCGATCATTTCCGTCAAGCTGGAAGAGCCCCAGTTCGAGGGCCAGACCAAGACCAAGCTGGGCAATGCCGAAATGAGAAGCTTCGTCGACGGCTGCACCTACGACAATATCATGGCCTACCTGGAAGAGAATCCTTCCCAGGCCAGAACCATTCTCGATAAGTGCGCAAGAGCGGCCCGCGCAAGAGAGGCGGCCCGCAAGGCAAGAGAAACCGCCAGAAGAAAAACGGCTCTTGATTCCACCTCCATGCCGGGCAAGCTGGCCGACTGCTCTGAAAAGGATCCCGCCCTTTCCGAGATCTTCATCGTAGAGGGAGACTCCGCAGGAGGCTCCGCCAAGGAAGGACGCGACAGAAAGCATCAGGCCATCCTTCCCCTGCGCGGAAAGATCCTCAACGTCGAAAAGGCCCGTCTTGACCGCATGCTGGCCTCCGACACCATCAAGGATATGGTAACGGCCTTCGGCTGCGGCATCGGCACCGAGTTCAACATCGACAAGCTGCGCTACCACAAGATCATCATCATGTCCGATGCGGATGTAGACGGTGCCCATATCCGTACCCTGATCCTGACATTGCTGTTCCGCTACATGAGGCCCCTCATCGAAGGAGGCTATGTCTATGCGGCCCAGCCTCCCCTGTTCCGCGACAAGGTAGGAAACGACATGCGCTACACCTATTCCGACAAAGAGCAGGAAAAGGTTCTTGCCGAAATGGAAGCCCTGTATCCCGGAAAGAAGATCGACATTCAGCGCTACAAAGGTCTGGGCGAAATGGATGCCTCCCAGCTGTGGGAGACCACCATGGATCCCGAAACCAGAACCCTGGTGCAGATCACCATCGACGATTACGCCATGGCAGATCAGATCTTTACCACGCTGATGGGCGACAAGGTTCCTCCCAGAAAGAAGTTCATCGAAGATCATGCCCAGTATGCAACGCTGGACGTATAAGGAGAAAAAATGGAAGACAATCAGCAGAGCATGGGCACTGCCCGTGTGATACAGCACGAAATATACGAAGAAATGAAGTCCTCCTACATCGACTACTCCATGTCGGTAATCGTTGCAAGAGCACTTCCCGATGTCAGAGACGGTCTGAAGCCGGTCCACAGAAGGATCCTCTACGGTATGAGCACCCTGGGCAATACCCCCGACAAGCCCTACAAGAAGTCGGCCAGGATCACCGGTGAGGTCATGGGTAAATATCACCCCCACGGCGATGGCTCCATCTACGATGCCATGGTGCGCCTGGCCCAGCCCTGGAACATGCGCAACGTGCTGGTCGACGGCCACGGAAACTTCGGTTCCATGGATGGCGACGGCGCAGCAGCTCCCCGTTATACCGAGGCGAGAATGGCTCCCTTCGCCCTGGAGATGCTTCGCGACATCGAAAAGGATACGGTCAACTTCGTTCCCAATTACGACGGCGAAGAGACCGAGCCCGAGGTACTGCCTGCCCGTTTCCCCAACCTGCTGGTCAACGGCAGCAACGGCATCGCGGTCGGTATGGCGACCTCCATTCCCACCCATAATTTAAAAGAAGTCATCGCAGGAACCATCCGCCTGATCAACGATCCGGACTGCTCCATCGACGACCTGATGAAAGATATCAAGGGTCCCGATTTTCCCACCGGTGCCACCATCGTCGGAAGGACCTCCATCAAGGATGCCTACTATACCGGCCAGGGAAAGGTGAAGCTCCGCTCCAAGGCTGTGATGGAAGAAGGAGCCAGAGGCACCGTTTCCATCGTCTTTACCGAGATCCCCTACGGCGTCAACAAGGCCAATATGATCTCCCACATCGCCGATCTGGTCAAAGAAAAGAAGCTGGACGGCATTCGCGAAATCCGCGACGAGTCCTCTAAGGGCGAGGTGCGCGTTGTCATCGAGCTGAAGAAGGATGTCAACCCCAAGGTCATGCTCAACCGTCTGTATAAGCATACCGAGCTGGAAAGCAACTTCAGCATCATCATGATCGCCCTGGTCAACGGACGGCCCAGACTTCTCAATTTAAAAGACATTCTCGTCGAATACATAGCGCACCAGAAGGAGGTTCTCACCAGAAGGACCCGCTTCGATCTGGCTAAGGCTGAGGCGAGAGCCCACATTCTGGAGGGATACCTGATCGCCATCGACAACATCGACGAGGTGGTCCGCATCATCCGCACCTCTTACGACGACGCCAAAGAGCGTCTGATGGAACGGTTCGGGCTGGACGATATCCAGGCCAAGGCCATTCTCGATATGCAGCTGCGCAGACTGCAGGGTCTGGAGCGCGACAAGCTGCAGGCCGAATACGACGAGCTGCAGGTCAAGATCGCATATTACAACAGCCTTCTGGCAGACGAAGCGCTGCTGATGGGCGTGGTTAAGGACGAGCTGCAGGGCATCAGCGACAAGTGGGGCGACGACCGCCGCACCGAGATCATCGCCGACGAAGGCGAGGTCGATGAGGCCGAGCTGATCGAAGAAGAGGATGTGGTCGTAACCATTTCCCACCTGGGCTATATCAAGCGGGTCTCTGCCGATACCTACAAGACCCAGCGCCGCGGCGGCAAGGGCATCACCGGACAGGCCACCAGAGACAACGATTTCGTTCGCCATCTCATCACCTGCTCTACCCACGATACCCTGTCTGTCTTTACCAATTGCGGCAGAGTCTACACCATCAAGGCATACGAGATCCCCGAGGGCTCCCGCACCGGCAAGGGCATTCCCGCCATCAACTTCCTGAACATGATGCAGCATGAGCGCATCACCACCGTGCTTCCCTACCGCCAGGCAGACAGAGAGTCTTCCGACAACAAGTACCTGATCGCGGTCACCAAGAACGGCATCATCAAGAAGACGGCCATCGAAGAATATATCACCAACCGCAAGACAGGTCTGGTGGCCATCAAGCTGAAGGAAGACGACGAGCTGGTGGGCATCAAGGAATCCACCGGCGATTCCAACGTGATCATCGTTACCGCCATGGGCAAGTCCATCACCTTCTCCGAAGAAGATGTTCGCCCCATGGGCAGAGCAGCCGGCGGCGTCAAGGGCATCGAGCTTTCCAAAAACGACCGGGTCGTTTCCATGGAGCTGGCCAGAAAGGGCGAAGAGCTGCTGGTGGTCACCAGGAACGGCTACGGCAAGCGGTCGCCTGTTAAGGACTACCGGATCCAGGCCAGAGGCGGCAAGGGTCTTCTCACCTACGACAAGACAAAGTTCGATAAGACCGGCGAGCTGATCGGCGCTATGACCGTGGTCGACAGCGATGAGATCTTCCTCATCAATTCCGACGGCGTCATCATCCGCATCAATGCCTCCGAGGTCTCCAGGCTGGGCCGCACCACCCAGGGAGTCAAGATCATGCGCGTCGACGACAACAGCGAGATCGTGACCATGGCAAGAGCAGTGCGCGAAACCGGCGACGATACGGAAGGCGAACAGCTGGGCATCCAAACAGTCGAACAGGAAGAGGAGAAATAAAAATGAAACGAGTATTTTCAGGCGTTCAGCCTACCGGAAATATCCATCTGGGTAATTATCTGGGCGCGCTGACCCAGTTTGTGGAGCTTCAGAACGAAAACGAAGCTCTGTATTGCATCGTCGACGAGCACGCCATCACGGTTCCGCAGGACCCCAAGGCGCTGCGCGAGCACGTGCTGGATGTTGCCGCGTTATATATGGCCATCGGCCTGGACCCCAAAAAGGCCATCGTCTTCGTGCAGTCCGAGGTGTCGGCCCACGCAGAGCTGGGATGGATCCTCTGCTGCGCCGCCAACACCGGCGAGCTGTTTCGCATGACCCAGTTCAAGGCCAAATCCCAGGGAAAGGAATCGGTGGGCGCCGGACTTCTCACCTACCCGGTGCTGATGGCAGCCGATATTCTGCTCTATGATACAGACATCGTTCCCGTGGGCAACGACCAGAAGCAGCACATCGAGCTGACCAGAGATTTGGCCATTCGTGTCAACAGCAAGTACGGCAAGGATACCTTCGTGGTTCCCGACGGACGGTTTATGAAGGCCGGCGCCAGGATCATGGCGCTGGATGATCCCACCGCCAAGATGAGCAAGTCGGCGCCCAACGAAAAGAGCCGCATCTCGCTGCTGGATCCTCCGGGTAAGATCAAGAAGGCCATCATGAGCGCCACCACCGACTCGGAGGGCTGCGTGCGCTTTGATACCGAAAACAAGCCCGGCATCAGCAACCTGATGAATATCTACAGCGCCCTCACCGGAAAGACCATCGAAGAGCTGGAAGGCCTGTATGCCGGCCACGGCTACGGCGATTTCAAGAAGGATCTTGTCGAGGTCACCGTCAATGCCCTGACGCCCATTCAGGAGCGCTATCAGGATATCCGTCAGTCGCAGCAGCTGATCGACGACCTGCACGACGGCGCGGCAAGAGCCGATGCCATTGCGCAGAAGACCATGAAGCGTGTCAGAGACCGGTTCGGTCTGGGCATCGGCAGATAAGGAGATCCGCAGCTTATGAGTAAATTCCGTCTCGGCATCCTCTTCGGAGGAAAGTCCAGCGAACACGAAGTATCTCTTCGTTCTGCCACCGCAGTTATCGAGAACGCAGATAAGACCAAATATGACATCGTTATGATCGGCATCACCAAAGAGGGCCGCTGGTTGCTCTACGACGGCGATGTAAAGCATCTGGCCGACGGCAGCTGGCAGCAGCTGGCCGAAAAGGCGCTGGCAGAAGATCCTGTGAAATACGGCTTTTGCGTTTTCGGCACCGGCAGCCGGCAGCTGAAAGACATGGTCGACTTTATTTTTCCCGTGATGCATGGGCAAAATGCGGAGGATGGCTCCATTCAGGGCCTTTTGCAGCTGGCCGATATTCCCTATGCGGGCTGCGGTATCACCGGCTCGGCCCTTTGCATGGATAAATGCTTTGCAAAGCAGATCTGCGATGCCTGCGGTATTCCCCAGACCCCGTATGTGACCCTGACGGCAGCCGATCTGACCGGCATGGAGACGGTGGTTCCCAATTCGCCCTATGCCAGCCGCGTTCATGACCGGCTGAGCGAGAAGCTTTCCGAGATCAACGAAAAGCTGCGCTATCCCCTGTTCGTAAAGCCGGCCAACATGGGCTCCTCCGTGGGCATTTCCAAGGTAGATCGGCCGGAAGATCTGCAGGCTGCGCTGCAGCTGGCCGCAAGCTACGACAGCCGCATCGTGGTAGAGCAGGGCGTGCAGGGAAGAGAGCTGGAGGTAGCCGTGATGGGCAACCGCCACGTATTCGCCTGCGAGGTGGGAGAGATCAAGGCAGCCGAGACCTTTTACAGCTACGATGCCAAGTATAACAATGCCCAAAGCCAGACCATCGTCGGCGCCAAGCTGAGCCCCGACAAGATGAGCCGCATCCGTTCTCTTGCGGAAAGGGCTTATTCGGTGCTGGGCTGCGAGGGCTTTGCCAGAGTCGACTTTTTCCTCGATGAAGAAGGAAACTTTCTGCTCAACGAGATCAACACCCTGCCCGGCTTTACTTCCATCAGCATGTTTCCCATGCTGGCCCAGGCCTACGGCTTTACCTATGCCGAGCTGATCGACAAGATCGTAGAGCTGGGGCTGGAGCGCTTTAAAGAGCGGTCGACGCTGAAGATCTGATCTTGCAAATGAATCGATGAACAAAAAGAGAGCATCCGCAAACGGGAATGCTCTCTTTTCCACTGTATTACGGAAAGGAAGACCCCATGGATAAGAAAAAAAGCGCGACCCTGATGACCGAGGGCTCCATCGCAAAAGCGCTGTTCCGGTTTTCCATGCCCATTCTGCTGGGCAACATCTTTCAGCAGCTGTATAACACGGCCGATGCCCTGATCGTGGGCAACTACCTGGGCAACACCTCGCTGGCAGCCGTTACCTCGGTGGGCACGGTGGTGTGGCTTCTGATCGGTCTTTTCGGCGGCTTTTCCCAAGGCTCCGGCGTGATCATCGCCCGTTATTTCGGCTCCGGCAACCGGGAACGGCTGGAAAAGGCGGTGGCGACCCACATTCTTTTGTCGGTGGTCTCGGGGCTGATCATTACGGCAGCCGGCGTGCTGCTGAGTCCGCTGATCATACGGCTGATGAATACGCCGGAAAACGTAATGGCCCAGTCGGAGGTCTATCTGAAGATCTATTTTGCAGGGGGCCTGGGCCTTGCGGTCTATAACGGCTGCACCGGTCTGATGCAGGCGGTGGGAGACAGCCGTCATCCCCTGTATTATCTGATCTTTTCGTCGTGCTTTAATGTGGTTCTCGATATTCTGTTCATTCGCGGTTTCGGAATGGGCGTGGAGGGGGCGGCTCTTGCCACCATCATCGCCCAGTTCGTCAGCGCCATCCTGTGCATGAAGCGTCTGTTTACCACCGAGGAGGTCTATCGGGTGGATCTGCGCACCCTGCGCTTTGACGGCGATATTTTAAAGCTGATCTTTAAGTACGGAACGCCGGCGGCGCTGCAGAATGCGGTCACATCGTTTGCCAATACCATGCTGCAGGCCAATATCAACGTGTTCGGCGATATGGCCATGGGCGGTTTGGGTGCTGTTTCCAAGATCGAGGGCTTCATGACCATGCCCACCACGTCGCTGAGCACGGCGCTGGCCACGTTTACCAGTCAGAATCTGGGGGCTGAACAGTCGGAGCGGGCCAAGAAGGGCGCCATCTACGGAACCCTCAGCGCCATCGCCATTGCCGTTGCCGGAGGCATCGTCATGGTGCTGTTCGGCTCGTCTTTGATCCGTCTGTTTACCAAGGAGCCGGAGGCTGTTGCCTACGGCATGATGCGCATCCGCATCGTGGCGGGCTTCTATTTCGCCCTGGCTGCGACTCACGCGCTGGCCGGAGTTATGCGGGGCGCCGGAAAGCCCATGGTCACCATGATCGCGTTCGTTGGCTTTTGGTGCGTGCTGCGCATCTTTATCCTGTCGGTGCTGGTGCCCATCTATCATTCCATCGAGCTGGTCATCGCCGTATTCCCCATCACCTGGTCGCTGAGCACCCTGTTTCTGGTCATCTATGCCTTTAAGGGCAACTGGCTCCACCCCAAAGACATGCGGGAGTAGCAGGATGGCTTTCGGGTGGACCGGCCGGAGGATCGCTTGCTCTATGGGCGCCGGGCCGGAGTGCCGAAGCGAACGCGGCTTTGTGAAGGCCCCTGATCCGGCAGGCAGAGCGCTTGCTGTGAAAGGCCCTTGTTCCGCCGAAAAACGAATGGAGGTTTGTGAATGAATTATCTGAAGCAATTTCTGATCATCATGGGCATCTCGACTTTGGGAGAGCTCCTGCATGAGCTGATTCCCCTTACCGTGCCCGCCAGCATTTACGGCATGCTTCTGATGTTTGCCGGTCTGTATACAGGGCTCATTCCTTTAAGCAGTGTTAAGGATACGGGCAAATGGCTGGTGGCGGTCATGCCGGTCATGTTTATTCCCGCAGCGGCCGGTCTCATCGACGCGGCTCCCTTGCTGAAAGCCAACGGCGTCGCCTATGCCCTCATCACCGTGATCACCACGGTTCTGGTGATGGTGATCGTGGGAACCGTGACCCAGGCCGTTATGAGAGGAGGAAAAAAGCATGATTAGATCGTTTTTTGAAGCCTCCGCCTACGCAGGCATCTTTCTCACCCTCGGCAGCTATTTCATCGGCATGCAGATCAAGAAGCGGTTCAAGTCGGCCCTGTTTAATCCCCTGCTCATCGGCATCATCCTGACAATGGCCTTTCTTCTGGTGGCAAAGGTCCCCTACGAGACCTATAACAGCAGCGCCAAATATGTGAGCAATCTGCTGACTCCGGCCACCGTCTGCCTTGCGATTCCTCTGTACGAGCAGCTCGAGGCGCTGAAAAAGAACTACAAAGCCATTTTCGCCGGCATCCTTTCCGGTGTTCTGACCAGCATGACCTCGGTGCTGGGGCTCTCTTTTCTGTTCGGGTTTGACCATGCCGACTATGTTACCTTCCTGCCCAAATCCATCACCACGGCCATCGGCATGGGTGTTTCGCAGGAATACGGCGGCCATGTGGCTATCACCGTGGCGGTGATCATTATCACGGGCATCCTGGGCAATGTGATGGCAGAGACAGTTCTCAAGCTGTTTAAGATCACAGAGCCGGTCGCAAAGGGAATCGCCATCGGTTCGTCCTCTCATGCCATCGGCACCAGCCGGGCCATGGAGTTGGGCGAGGTGGAAGGCGCCATGAGCAGCCTTTCCATCGCCATTTCGGGCATTCTGACCGTGCTGTTTGCCATGTTCTACGCAGGCCTGCTGTAGACGGCCGGCCCAATAGCACCGACAATATAAAAACCGCCGCAGGCATTGGATATTCAATGCTTGCGGCGGTTTTGTATTCTTGTTGGTGCCGGGGGAGATCGCGATTCTAAGGATCGGCAGCTTCGGCGGGCTGCAGGCATTTCGCTTTCTGCCGAGCAATGTTCCCCTACCGGATTTCTGACGCCTCCCCTTTTATGGCGGCCGACCAGGCGTCGATCAGCTTTTCCATGGTAAAGGCTGCGTTGGCCGGGCTGGTGGAGGGAAGCGTAACCGCCGGGATACCCAGCAGCGGCTGCTGGTATTTTTCGTAGCAGGTGCCGGAGGCTTTTCCGTTGCAGAAGATGCGCTTCACCTGCGAACCCTGCAGGATCTGCCGCAGGTCGGTCGGCACCGCATTGCGGATGCTGCTGTCGCTGGAGCCTTTGATATCGCATTCGGCGATGGAGTCCCACAGGGCGATATGATGCCGGTGCAGAAAGGCTTTTTTTTCTTCGATGGAGGCCGGAACTATGTCGTCAAACACGGCGGCCACCACCTTCCAGAAGCGGTTTTGAGGATGTCCGTAGAAGAAATTCTGCTCTCTCGACTTGACGGAAGGAAAGCTGCCCAGAATCAGGATCCTGGAATTTTCGTCGTACAAAGGCGGAAAGGGATGAACGATATGCCGGTAGTCTGCCATAGGGTCTCCTTTGAAAAATCATGCTTTATCGTCTATAAACGATCGACCGGATGCAAAGCGCAGGACGACGCCCGATCCTCGGTACGAACGATTATAGCACCGCCAAAACACAGCATGCAAGATTTGCCGGTCATGCAATAGACACGCAGGGTGCACTGCCGCCGGCCGCCGAAGGCCCTTGCCCAA
>JABUTE010000180.1 GCA_021443825.1 Bacillota bacterium | reverse complement strand
CAGCGGTAGGTCCGATGGCAGATCGCACGACGCTTCAGCGGCGATTGCGATCACGGCTCAACGTCACCGCGAACTCCATAGGCTCTGCCCTTGCTCTGCGGGCGTTTTCGAAACTCGTTCGCAGCCTTATTTCGCATTCGCGTTGAGAAGAAGGCTGCTCTCTCAGACAGTCTCAAACGACTATCCGCCCCGCTGCGGTCAATCCTGCGGTCATAGGAGATCTCAATGCTTACGACCATTTTATCACCTCTCCCGGGTCACGTTTTGCTTTCGGTGGAAACATTTTGAATTGATTTTTCCCTTATTTTATGCTATTTTTTAAGGGAAAGAAAGGTGTGTTAAGGGATGAGAACATTTAACTATGCAGCAATCAAGGATCAAAAATGGGACTCCGAGCTTCTGGGCCTTGTGGCCGCCATCTATAAAGAGGCCGGGAAGCAGGAGCTATACTTGAAGCAGCAGCCGGAAGCGCTGGAGCGGCTGGTGGAGATTGCAAAAGTGCAGAGCACCGAGGCATCCAATGCCATCGAGGGCATCGTCACCACCAGCACCCGTATCAAGCAGCTCGTAGAGGAGAAAACCACACCGCGCAATAGGGACGAGCAGGAGATCGCGGGCTACCGGGATGTGCTCAGCCTGATTCACGAGAGCTTTGACGCTATTCCCATCACCCGGAATCACATTCTGCAGCTTCACAAAATCATGTATGGCCACATGAATAACCCCTTGGCCGGACAGACGAAAAATGTGCAGAACTATATCAGTGCCACCTACCCGGACGGGCATACCGAAATTCTGTTTACGCCCCTCGCGCCATACGAAACGCCAAAGGCGCTGGATCGTCTGTGCGAGGAGTTCAACCGGGTTATAGGAAACTATGAGCTGGAGCCGCTGATCGCCATCCCAATCTTCATTCACGATTTTCTGTGCATCCATCCCTTCAATGACGGCAACGGCAGAATGAGCCGCCTGCTCACCACCCTTTTGTTGTATCGCAGCGGATTCTATGTCGGGAAATATATCTCTTTGGAGGCCAAAATCGCAAAGAACAAGGACCTCTATTACAGTTCCCTCCGGGCCTCCCAGCACGGCTGGCATGAGGGAACCGAGGATGTGATGCCCTTTGTAAAGTACCTGCTGGGTACGATTCTCGCCGCTTATAAGGATTTTGAGGATCGCTTCTCCATCGTGGAAGAAAAGCTCCCGGCGGTGGATATGGTACGAAAGGCCGCCGGGCAAAAATTGGGTCGCTTTACAAAGCAGGATATCCGGGATCTCTGTCCCTCCCTAAGTATCAGCTCCGTGGAAGGCGCCCTGCGCAAGCTGGTCGCTGAGGGGGAACTGGGGCGCGAGGGTTCGGGCCGAAGCACCTGCTATATTCATTTGAAATAATCCCTCACAGCAACGAAATTGATGTGAAAGTGAAGTGCACCGTGGCCGGGAAACCCCAGGCCCGGCGCGCGCAGAAGATCCGTACCACAAGCTGGTATGGCAGTACCCGGACCGCCAACACAAGTCCGGGCGAGTTTCCTTCGGCAGATGTACCTGCGAAAACGGTGCGGCAGCACGAACATACCAAAGCAAAACGACCTGTCTTCTTGCAAGAACAGGTCGTTTTTGATTTTGTGAAGACGGTGCCGTAGCGATGCAAAGCCGCTCTTAGTACCCCAGGTCTTCGCCAATGAGGATGATCTCCAGGTTGACCCCGCCCATGGGCCTGCACATGATGGCAGCACCGCTGCAGATGCGCTCGGGGCTGCTGCAGTCAAAGCAGCGGCCGCCCTCTGCGCAAGGCGTCTTACGGCCTAACCTCTTTGCGTTGAGCGGCGCCGCGATGTTGCGGGCTCTGTAAACCGCATCCTCAAGAGTGGGAACCAGCTTGTTCTTACCCATGACGAAATACGTTTTTTTATGGCCGTACAGCATGGCAGAGACCCGGTTTCCGGTGCCGTCGATATTGACCATGTCGCCTGTTTCGGAAGCCCCGTTGACCGAGGTCAGATAGACCTGTGCCGTCATCTCCAGATCGCGGACCTGCTTTGCCGTCATTCCCTCAGGAACTCGCCAATGATTGTAGACCTGATTGTGCTCTGCCAGGCTCAGATCAAGCCCCAACTGCTTTAAGGTCATGGAGCCGCCGAACCCGACCGTAGTATGGTCGATCTGCTGATTCAGATAGGCCGCCGCCTCGGCTCCCGTCTCAAAATATGTCACATGATAGCCTTTGTTCGTGTAGTTTTCGATTACCTGTTTGATATCCATTCCGTACCTCCATTCGGTAGAAAAATGTTACTACCCCTATCCTAACGCAAAAACGCCCCCCATGCCAACGGAAATCGGCACGGGGGCATTCTGTCGTTACATTATTATTGCTCGGCAGGAAGAAGCTCTCCTCTTGTCACGTAGAAGGCTGCAGGAACCGTATCCGATACGGTATACAGAGCGGTGCTCTCGCTGCTGGTGCAGTAATACAGCTCTTTATTGCTCTGCATCGGATCGCCCAGCGTCAGCGTGTAATCCTTATCTGCATGGACTGTGACCACCGTGCAGGGCTCTTCAAAGCCGAACTGCTTCAGGTCGCCGGGCTCTTCGATCACCCGATCGGCCTTCAGCTGGCGCAGAATATCGAGCAACACGTTGACCTTTTCGTCATCGCAGACATATTCGGTGCCTTCATCATCTTTGACATACCAGCTTCCGTCGTCTTTTTTATACGCCGCACCCGCCTTGGCCAGACAGGTCCATTCCATGGCAGTGACGGTGTCGGTGTCGATGGAAAAGGCCAGCAGAGGCTGCTTTGCCGCCTCTTCGGCAGCCAGCGCCTCGGCTGCAGCCTGCTCCTGCGCAGCTGTTTTATTGGCGGACGAAACAGCAAGCCATGCGGCCGCGCCTAAGACCAGAACGCCTGCCAGCAGCAGGGCCAGTTTTGTTGTTCTGCTCATTATCTGTGTCTCCTCTTCAGCCATACGCCGATGCCGGCGCCCAGGTAAAGCACGGGAATCAGAATAACGAATAATACCATCAGGATATTGGTGGTGCTGCTGCTCATGTTCAGCGTCTCTTCTGCCAGCGACTTGGCACCGATGGTGATGCCGGTATCCTGGCTGCTGCACAGCCACGAGATAGCTTTCATGAACATGGTCTGGTTAGAGCCTGCGACCGCCTTGCTGGTCTCTTCGTCGATCACATAATTGGACGAGAACCAGATGATCTTAGACTTGATATCCTTTGCCTCATCGATGGTATCGGTGATGGATACGCCCAGTGCAAAGCCGCCGTCGATGTCGCCGTCCTCCTTTTCGTAGGTCTGCATGTTATAGCCGGCCAGCTTGGAATAGGCCTTGTTGGAGGTCTTTAAGGTCTTGTTGACGATAACGGAATCGCTTTCGGCAGTGCCCACCGTAATGCCGTGGGCAAAGGGCATCAGCACGAAGGAATTGGTATTTTTCAGGGCAATGGTGATCTCGTTGGAGACAAGCTCGGGCAGCAGCATGTAGGGCGCATTGCTTGCGAACCGGGCGGTATCCGCCTCGATGACGATGCCGTCTACCGCCTGCACGCCGTAATAGGCCATCAGCTTATTCAGGTTGGGCAGCACCTTACCGTCGGTCTGGGGGCCGGTGATCAGCAGCATGTTGCCGCCGTTCTTCAGGTAGGCCGACAGCTTGGTCAGCTCGGCATCGGTGATATCGGAGGTCGGTCCGTTGACGAAGAGCATATCGGCATCGGCCGGAACCTCATCGTTATTAAAGAACGAGAAGTTCTCCATATCCACATTGGCCTGTTTTACGGCAGCCTTGATGTTGGTGGTGATCTCGGTCTCGCCGTGGCCGGTCAGGGCATACAGCTTGGGGAATTCCACATTGATCACATAGTTGATGGCACCGGTGATAGCATTTTCGCCGGCAAAATCAACGGTATACTCCTGGGTATACATGTAGGTCTCGGCGTCGTATTGGATCACATAGATATCGTAGAAATCGACCCACTTGGTGCGCTCGCCGCAGGTGGCCAGCAGCGAATTTTCGTAGAACTGGCTGGTGTTGTCGGCGATCAGGGTGGGGTTCAGATCGGGATCGGCCTTTTCTACCTTGATGTGAGAGGAATTGCTCTGGTATTCCTTTAAGAGCAGATCGATGCCCGTATCCTCAGAGCCCTCCTTGACCAGCCAGGTGAAGGTGATGTCCTGATCAAGGCTGTCTAGAAGCTCCAGGGTGGTGGTGCTTAAGGAATACATATTCTTGCCGGTGGTATCAAAGGCGGTATATTTTGCAGGAAGCGCAGCGGCAAGCACATTGACGATCACGGCGATGGCCAGAACCATTACGGTCGCCACTACGCTGTAGCCGCCGAGGCGAAGACTCTTCGACTTGTTTTTCATTAGCTCCACCTCCGCTTTTCCATAGACTGAACGGTAAGGAACAGGAATACGCCGATCACGGTAGCATAAAAGATCAGCACGGTCAGGTCGAAGCGGCCCTCGTAGAACGAATGGAAACGGTCGAAGAGGCAAAGCTTATCGATGACCTTGGCCATGAGGCCCTCGTATTTGGAGCTGTCCATGCGGTAGGTGATCACGATGATGGCATCCAGAACCACAGCAACGCCCAGCGCGGCCTCAGCGCTTTTCGTCATGATATAGATCAGAGCGCCGATGACCAGCGCGCTGACCACCAGCGCCTGCATGGAAGCCTTTGCGGTTCCCGATACGAAGCTCATCAGGCTGGAAAGATAATAGTTGACCAGCATGGTGATAAAGCAGATGCCTGCTGCTACCGGCTGGCTTTCGGTCAGAGACGAGATGAACATGCCGACCGCCATCAGAGCGGCACCCAGGCAGAAAAAGCCCAGCATGCTGGAATAGGAGGTGAGCAGGTTCACATGACCGTATTGCTTTAAGATCAGCGGATAGGTGCAGATGATCAGATTGGGAACGGCAAATACGGTCAGCATGGCAAGATATTTGCCGGTGATGATCTTGGTCATGGAAACGGGCAGAGAATAGAGCAGCTGGTCGGTGCGCTGCTTGCGCTCTTCTGCGATGACCTTCATGGTCAAAATGGGCACGGCCACAAGGAAAATATAGGGCATGCTGCCGGGCACATATTCGAAATTGACCACCTGATGGCCCAGGTTGTAAACGAAGGTGTAGATGCCTGCAAACAGCAGGATGAATGCACCGAATACATAGGCCGTTACATTGGTGGCATAGCTGCGAAGCTCGTTTTTATAAATGGCTCTCATCTTCGGTCTCCTTTTCTGCAGCGTCTGCGGGTGTGGCTTCCTGAACGGAAACGTCTGCCAAAGCTTCTTCGCCGGCAGTCTCTTCGGCGGGTATTTCTTCGGCGGCAGCCTCTTCCTCGCTGTTCGTCAGCTTCATAAAGACATCCTCCAGGGTTGCCTTCGACGACTTCATCGCCAGCAGCGCGGTGCCTGCCTTGCTGAAGGCAAAGAAGATCTCTCTGCAGACATCGTCGGCATCCTCACGGTCGGTGGTCAGGGTCAGAAGGCACTTGCCCTCGCCCTCCTTCTTGTCTGCCACCTGCAGATCCTGCATGCCTTCCGCGATGGAAAGTGCCTTTCCCAGGCTGCAGTCGCAGGAAAGCTCCAGGCGGAATTTGCCGGAGAAGAAGTTTTCCAGATTTTCTGCGGTATCGCAGGCCACCAGCTTGCCCCGGTTGATGATCAGGATCGTCTGGCAGACGGCCTGCACCTCCGACAGGATGTGACTGGAAAGGATGACGGTATGATCCTTTCCCAACTGGCGGATCAGGTCGCGGATCTCGATGATCTGCTTGGGGTCAAGACCGACGGTAGGCTCGTCGAGAATGATGACCTCCGGGTCTCCCAACAGAGCCTGTGCGATGCCTACTCTCTGCTTATAGCCCTTGGAAAGGTTCTTGCACAGACGGTCCTTTACATCGAAGGTCTGGGTGACCTCCATGGCATGGGCGATCTGGGCGGGAATATCCTTTTTGGCGACGCCCTTGGCTTCTGCTACAAAGCGCAGATATTCCGCCGGGGTCAGATCGGGATAAAGAGGGGGGATCTCAGGCAGATAGCCGATCAGCTTTTTCGCCTGAGACGGCTGCTCGACGATATCGTAGCCGCCGATGCGGACCTCGCCGCCGGTTGCAGCCAGGCAGCCGGTCATCATGTTCATGGTGGTGGACTTGCCCGCGCCGTTGGGACCGAGGAAGCCGTAGATCTGGCCCTTTTCGATGGTAAAGGTCAGATCGGATACAGCCGCGTGGTCACCGTAAATTTTGGTAAGATTGCGTACTTCGATCAAAAGTGAACATCTCCTTTTTATGATTGCGAAACCGGTTCCTTCTTTGCTGCGACCGGCAACTTTAACGTATTACAGCTTCGTCAACGAAAATCGTTGTTTTTGTGAACGAAAAATGAAGACCCTGTTACTCTTCTGTGACGGAGACCTTTGCCCGCTGCAGCTGCTTCAAAAGCTCGGCGCCGCCCTGCCAGCTGATGCTGAAAAAGCCCTTCACCTTGCCGTCGAAGCCGATCAGGGTCACCTGATTGCCCTTCTTTCTGCAGGTCTTTACATCGGCAAGAGGAAATTCCTCCGGCTTTCCGATGGCCGGCCGGTAGACGAAGACCTCGCCCGAAAGCTGCAGGCTGCGGTTTGCAGAGCCGTAGGTCTTAGCCCCTTGGTAAAGAAGCAATGCGCCGGCCAAAAGAAGCAGAGCAAATTTATAGCCTCCGCCGGCCAGCTTATAAATGCCAAAGCCAAAAGCGGCGGCGCCAATGGCAAGAAAGGCTGCTGCTGCCAGCTTTAAGGAATGCTGCTGCATCTCGTAGGGCTTTACGGTCAGCTGGGCGGGGGCATTGTTTTTCGGTTCTGCCGCGCTGCCGTCCAGCCGCTTTAAGGCGTCTGCCTTTATCCGTTCTTTTGCGGCGCTTTTTTGCGCTGCCTTTTCGCGGGCAGCCAGCCGGGCCTGCTCCAGATCCTTCTGCTGCTGCAGCGCCCATTGCAGATTCTGCTTTTCTTCTTCAGCCGTAAGCGAGGCATAGCCGTGCAGCGGCTTGCTTACGAGGGCAACCCCCAGCAGGCCGAACAGCTGCGAAAACAGCAGGTAAGGAAGCAGCGAGCGGAGTCCCTCCGCAGAAAGGATCACATCCCACAGATAGACGAACAGGGAGCTTCCGCTGCCTTGCGCCGCCTGCTGCCAGGAGGGCTCCAGCGCCATGGCGATAAACTGGGTGACCAGATCCATCGACAGGATGATCAGGACGCCGGACAGAAGAACGGTGCCCAGCGCGTAAGAAAACCTGCGGTAGCCCTGCGCCCTGCGATAAAACAGCTGGGCAAATACAGGAACCAGAATGGCAAGGGGCGGGGCAAAATACCCCGTCAGAGAGAGCACCATATACGGCAGGTAGCCCACCGTGCCTCCGGCCAGAGAGCCGATGATGCCCGGCACCTTGCTGCCAAGAGGCTGCGGCTGAAAGGCCGGCTGCGTTTCGCGCAGCTGCGGCCCGTTGTTTTGGTTCTTTTTTTTCTTACTCATGGATCATGCTCCGATGACCAGGGCCGCAGCGAGGATCACGATCAGAACATCGATCACGTTCTGCTTTTTCTTCATGAACATATATTTATTGACCTCGTCGATCAGGGTCTGGTTCATGTCGCTGTTGATCGCGTTGGAGCCGTTGGTGATCAGGCTTGTCTTCAGCTCCTCGAACTCGATGTAGCGGTTCTTACGGGCCGTCCAGACGACGCTTTCCACCGCCAGATAGTTGACGGTGCCCACCGCGGCGGCATTAAGAAGCAGATAGAACATCTGCCCCTTGGGAAGATAGCGAAACAGAGGGGAAATAATGGCAAATATCGCGATCACGCCCCAATAGATCTTAATAAAGGTGCTTACGGGAAGCTTTTTTTTCATAACGGACTGGTCCTCCGGTCTCATGAACAGGCAATTAAAAGATTTCGTTTTACAAATCTTTATTATATGTTAAATTGCTCTTTTTTTCAAAATAAATATGCTATTTTACCTGCAGAATGATAGAATACAGATATACTTTGTCAAATGAACAAAGGTAAGGAGAAAAAATGAATAAAAAAACAAAAGATCTGCTTTGGGATCTTCTGGTGGTGACCCTGGCCGACGCCGAGCTGGCGGTCGCGGTCTACTTCTTTCTGATTCCCAGCAAGGCAGCCATCAGCTCCATCGTGGGTGTTTCCATGGTGCTTTCCAACGTGATCGCCCTGCCCATCTCGGTGATCACCTTCATTCTCAACGCAGTGCTTCTGGTGGCCGGCTATTTTGCCTGCGGCAGAGAGCTGGCCGGAAAGACGGTCTATGCCACCCTGCTGCTTTCCGGCTTTCTGGGCGTGCTGGAAAAATGTTTTCCCGATTATACGTCCTATTCGGGTAGCCAGGAGCTGGATGTGATCTGCTACGTTCTCATCGTCAGCGTGGGCGTTGCGGTGCTGTTCAATCACAATGCCTGCACCAGCGGGCTGGATGTGCTGGCCAAGATAATCAATAAGTATACCGGCATGGAGATCGGCACCAGCCTCACCGTCATGGGCATCATCATCGCAGCCTCCACCGCTATCTTCTACGACCCCAAAACGGTGGTTCTCAGCTTTCTGGGCACCTATTTCTACGGCCAATGCGTCGATAAGTTCATCTTCGGCCAGAACCTGAAGCGGCGCGTATGCATCATCTCCGAAAAGGAAGAAGAGATCCGCAGCTTTATTCTCAACGATATGAAGAGCGGCGCCTCTTTGAACAGAACGCTGGGCGCCTACACCCTGCAGGAGCATCTGGAGCTGGTGGTGGTGGTCAACAAGCAGGAATATCAGGAATTGATGACCTTCGTCAAAAAGACCGACCCCAACGCCTTCGTTACGGTAGTCAGCATCAACGAGGTGCTGTCGGCCCCCAAAGTCAGCGAATAAGGCAAAGCGATTCCGCGCAAAGAAAAACGGCCCCGCGCCGGCAGGGTCAAGCCGCGAGCACAAACGAAAAAAGTATGAGATCGATCGGTCTCATACTTTTTTAATTGCCAAAAGCAGCAAGGCGCCCTGGCCCCGGGCAAAGGAAAAGCGCAGTTCTTTGCGGCCGGCGCAGCACCTTGTTCTGCACGAAAAATCCCCGGAGCGAAAGCTCCGGGGATCGTTTGCTTATTCAGCTATTCGGTCGAGTTCGGATTATTCCTTAACGAGTACGATTACGTTGTAGAATTCCTTGTCTTCCTTGTTGGTGTCGTAGAGAACGAAGGATACATACTTGTTAGCCTTCAGGCCGTCCATGTAGGAAGCGGTCTTTACGGTCCAAGCCTTGTCGGACTGGTCGTATACGTATACGACAACTTCGTCAGCCAGGGAGAACCATACGTTTTCGCCGTTAACCTTTACCCACAGTCTGTTAACATCGTCAACAGTTACTGCAGTGCCGGTGATCTCGTCGGTAACGAAGGTCTTAGCATTGTCGCCTACGAACTTGTTGATGGAAACAACTTCGGTGTCGTCCAGTTCGATTGCGTAGAGAACGGTGCCGGGTGCATTGAGCAGAGCGCGGTCAGCGTCATCTTCATCCCACTTTACAGTGGTAGCTTCGCCGTCGAGCAGTACAGCAACCTTAGCGTAATCCT
>JABUTE010000159.1 GCA_021443825.1 Bacillota bacterium | reverse complement strand
ACATAATTGACATCATAAACAAAACCCGGTCTGAGAAAAACAAGAATAAGCAGAATCTTCTGAAAAAGGGAACAAAAAATGAATCAGCGTAATCCGGGGATCGACCTGCTGCGATTCCTGTTAATGTATATGGTGTGCGTCCTTCATGTTTTGAAACAGGGAGGAATCCTGGAACTCTGCGTGGAAGGCACGGCGCAGTACGGCGCATACTGGCTTTTGGAGATCCTTTCCTACTGTGCCGTGGACGGCTTTGCGCTGATCAGCGGCTATGTGGCAGTCAACAAAAAGCAGAATTATTCCAGACTGGTGGAGATGTGGTTTCAGGCTCTTTTTTATACCGTTATCGTCACTGCGATCCTGATCCTCTTCGGTGTAGGGCAGCCGCTTGAAGGTGCTGTTTACCACGTGGTTCAGGCGGTCGAGCAGGCCCTTGTCGACGAAGCTGTTGAAGAACTTCATCTCTTCGGGGCAGTGCTCCATGGTATAGCTGATGATGTATTTTACCATCTCCTCGATGATATCCATGTTCTGGCTCAGGTCGCAGAAGGCCATTTCGGGCTCGATCATCCAGAATTCGGAGGCGTGGCGGGCGGTGTTGGAGTTTTCCGCGCGGAAGGTGGGTCCGAAGGTGTAGATGTTTTTAAAGGCCAGAGCGAAGATCTCGCCCTCCAGCTGGCCGGAGACGGTCAGGTTGGCCGGCTTTGCGAAAAAGTCCTTATCGTAGTCGACGGAGCCGTCTTCCTTTCTGGGGATGTTGTCCAGATCCAGGGTGGTGACCTGGAACATCTCGCCGGCGCCCTCTGCATCGGATGCGGTGATCAGGGGTGCGTGGGCATAGACGAAGCCCTTATCCTGGAAGAACTTGTGGATCGCATAGGCAGCAACGCTTCTGACGCGGAAAACGGCGCTGAAGGTGTTGGTGCGGGGTCTTAAGTGCAGCTGGGTGCGCAGGTATTCCAGGCTGTGGCGCTTGTTCTGGATGGGATAGTCTGCGTCGGAGGGAGCCTCCACTGCGATGGAAGAGGCCTTGATCTCAAAGGGCTGCTTGGCGCCCGGGGTCAGCTCCAGTTTTCCCGTAACGGTAAGAGCGGTGGCCAGGGGCAGCTTGGCGACCTCGTCGAAGTTGTCGATCAGCTGGCTTTCGTATACGACCTGTACGGACTTAAAAAAGGTGCCGTCGTTTAATTCTATGAATCCGAATTTGTTCGAGCTGCGATTATTTCTGATCCACCCGCAGACTTCGATGTTCTGGTCTGCATATTGTTGCGGTTCTGCAAAAATAAGTCTCTGTTCAATGATTGCCATAGAATTTACCTCCGTTTTTCAATATTTTATCGCGGCCTTCTGCCGCATAATATCGAAATTATATCACTTTAAGGACTGTTTGCAACACAAAACCCCGGCAAACCCTGTTTTTTGACGGAGAGCTGGGCTATTTGGCTTTAAAATAGACGGAATAGGTGCCGGCGGCGGGCTGGGTCGTGCGGAAAAGGGGCCAGCAGGTCAGGCCCTTTTCGGGAAGAAGCAGGGCCGGATAGCCTGTCGCAATATCGAAACAGACCGTATCTTCATCGGAAAGCCAGCGGGTGCCCGAAACGGGGCTCAGCTCCGCTTCCCGCGGGCTGCCGGCTACCGCAAACCGGCGGATCCCTGTGTATTTGCTGTCTTTCTCCACCGAATTGAACACCACGGGGCGGGAACGCTCCGAAATGGTAAAGGTAAGCATGCCGTCTTCTTCGGTAAGAACATAATCAGGGTCGGGGTCGGCGCCCTCTGTCACCACCCCGGCATAGCCGCCGCCGGCCGCCTGCAGCTGCATATTGTAGAACGTCTCGCTGTCCCGGCTGAATCGGGCGCCGCAGATGCCGCTGCCTTCATATTGCATTAAGGCAGTACAGATCAGCCGGCAGCTGAGACCGAGTGCTTTTACCGGGTTTTCCTTGGGAACGGCGCCTGTCAGGAAGATATCGCAGGTCAGATAGTCTCCCCCATAGAGAGCATCCTGCACATAGACCTCTTCCGAAACGGAAGCATCCAGAACATCATCGTAATAATGAGTTTCGCCGGGCCCGGGGCTTCGATCGTCGGCCGACGTAAGAACAAGAGGCGCAGGGTTCCAGATAAAGTGAAGGGTCTGCGGCGCTGCGTCCAACAGGGCAGCATATTCTGCCTCAGCCCGCGCTGTGACCTGGTCGAACAGCTGCTGCAGATACATGCGGTCGCTGTCATAATCATAGATATAGCGGTATGTTTCGCCATCCAGCTGATATTCTCCTTCGATGGCGCAAAACAGGTCGGAGCTGCCGGCAAGAGCGCGGCCCTTTTTCGGCTCGGCCTGGGGCATATGCTCCGCAAACCAGGATAAGCCATCTGCGCCGTGGGCGCTCGTAACAGCCTTTTCGGCTTCGGAGGAATAAGAGGCGGGGGTGCAGCCCGCTAAAAGCAGCAGTGCCAGAAGCACCGGCATCGATCGAAACTTCTTCTTCGACATATCCTTCTACCCAAAATACAGAAAAACTCCCGGCAAGGTGCCGGGAGCCGCATGCTTCGTATCTTACTCGACCATCTGGGTCTCTGCCTCGGGAGCATTCTTCTTAACGCTCTCGATGCCGTTCATGCAGGATGCCTTTGCGGTATAGCCCTCGGATGCAAGGATGTTCTCACCGTTGCGAGCCTTCAGACGGAAGCGGAATTCGCCGGCCTTGTCGGTATAGACCTCGAACTTGGGGTGCTTTACCTCGACCACGTTTTCGACCGTCTGGTCTTCGACAGCGCCGACGCAGTTGTTCTTAACGCTTTCGATGCCGTTCTTGCAGGATTCCAGGCTGGCATAGGTCTGGCTGGAGCCGATGACCTGACCGTTTCCGGCGACCAGATTGAAATGATATCCGGTCTTGGTCTCTTTAATTACGAACTTTCCCATTTTTTTGATCTCCTTCTATATTATTAGGTTAAATAATGGATCACTTATTTGGTCGAATTGTAATTGCGGATGAATTCCACAAAACGCTGTGCAGCTGCCGAAAGGGTCGTGTCGCGAACGGTGACGACGCACCGGCTGGTCTCCAGCTCCTTGCTGATCACCGGGTCGGAGGATTCCAGCGGGATCCGGATGCAGTCGGGATCGTCGGCAAATTCGCTTTCGCCGGCACGGATGATGGCGATGGCAACGCCCGCCTGCGCCCACATCATGGGGTTGCTGCGGGAGGTGGAGATGCTGACGATGCGGGGGCTGATCTCGACCCGTTCAAAGATATCGTTGAACAGATCGACGATGCCGCGGGAAATGGCGATGGGAGCCTTCTCAAGCTGGCATACATCCAGGCTCTTGGCGTTCATGTCGATCCAGGGATTGTCGCGCTTTACGTAAGCATAGACCCGCTCGGACATGGATACCTGCGCCAGAAGAAAGGGAGGCAGCTTGTCGGGATTGCGCTCGATGCCGATCTCGATCACTCCGGAGCGCAGCTGCTCTAAGATCTCAAGAGAGCTTTCTTCAAAGATCTCGAACCGCATCCGGGGGTTTTCCTTCTGGAACTGCAGAAGCACGTTGTTCATATAAAGGTCGGGATAGGCCTGGGTCATGCCAAGGCGCAGGCAGCCCTGGGAGCCCTCGATGCTGGCCTCGATCTCTTTGTGGGCAGCGTCGACAAGGGCGATGATATCTTTTGCTTTTTTATAGAGGATGCGCCCTGCCTCGGTCAGCTCCATGCGGCGGGATGCCCGCACAAACAGATCGGTGCCGTATTCCTCTTCGAATTGCTTCAACTGGTTGCTTAAAGCCGACTGGGCCACATGCAGCGACAAGGCTGCAGCCGATAAGGTGCCCAGTTCGACGATCTCAATGTAATTGCGATAAAAATCGATATTCATTAATCTACGCAGCCTTTCTATCAATATTATAGATAGAATAGCACAAAAAAAACGATGCCGCAAGAAGATCGCAAGGGAGTATGAAGATTATGAATTTTCCATCTCGCCGTGCAGCATGGTCCTTTTTCTGATAAAATAGATGCGTATATGCGAAAGAAATGAGGAATCTGTTTTGAATAATCTCTCTTCCGGGCCGTCGTCCGGGTCTGCCCCCTCCCGCCGCAAAAAAAAGAAAAAATACAGGATCAACAAGCGCAAGCTGCTGCGGGCGATCCTGCTGTTTCTGCTGCTGATCGCAGCCCTTTCCTTCGGTATTTCCAAGGCTGTTTCCGCACTTCGCAAGGCCGCTGAAGAGGAAGAGCAGCCCCAGGTGACCGCCCAGACGCAGCAGCCGGAGCCGGTCCGGGTCGTGACCCTGTCGGAGCAGTTTAAAAACAGCCCCGGCTTTACCGTCATCGGCAGCGAGATCGCCAGCAATTACTCCGTGCTGATCAACGCCGACACAAAGGAGATCATCGCCGGAAAAAATATCAACGAAAAGATCTATCCCGCCTCCATGACCAAGGTGCTCGCGCTGCTCACCGCCGCCGAAAACTGCACCGACTGGTCGGGCACCGTCAATTTCTCCCGCTCGGTAGAGGAATACTGCTTTGTCAACAAGTGCAGCGTGGTGGGCTATGAGCGTAACGAGGTCGTGCTGCTTTCGGAGACCCCCTACGGCACCATCCTATCCTCCGGGGCCGATGCTACCGTCACCATGGCAGAGCACGTGGCCGGCACCCACGAGGCCTTTGTCGACCTGATGAACCAGACAGCAAAGAGCCTGGGCCTTGGCATGTCGACCCACTTTTCCAACAGCGTGGGCATCTATGCCGACGACCACTATACTACCGTGCGCGACATGGCGGTGATCATGTATGCCGCCATGCGCAACAGCTTCTGCAAAGAGGTGCTGACCACCCGCACCTTTGAGACCGCGCCCACCGAAAACCATCCGGACGGGCAGGTGCTGACCAACCTGTTTCTGCTGCGGGTCGGCACCAAGGATCCGGGCAGCGTAAAGGTCACCGCGGCAAAGACCGGCTATGTGGGCGAAGCGGGCTTTTGCGCCGTCAGCTACGGCGAAGCGGAAGACGGCACTCCCTATATCTGCGTCACCGCCGATTCCACCGGTGTCTGGCAGACAGTCATCGACCATGCGGCCATCTATAAGAACTACGTGCCCCAGGCAGAGGCCCAGTAGGCGGAGCTTTGCTTGCCAAGGCTTTTTTCGGGTGATAGAATAAAAGATGGCGGCTGCGCCGCCTTCCCATTCCGTCATTTCATGTTTTGAGAGGAGAACCTATGTATCGCGAACAGATCGAAAACTATTTTGCAGCTCACAAGGACGAAATGCTTGTTGAACTGGAAAAGCTGGTAAATATCAAGTCCGTTGCCAACCCCAAAGAAGCAAAGCCCGGCATGCCCTTCGGCGAAGGCTCCGCAAAGGCCATGGAGGCTGCCGCAGAGATCTGCAAGGCTCACGGCTTTGATGTCAAGAACTTCGACAACTATGTGGTCACCGCAGAGCTGGGTCCCCAGCCGGCCGAGCTGGGCATTCTGGCACACCTGGATGTAGTTCCCGAGGGCAAGGGCTGGACGAAGGAGCCCTATAAGATGTCCATCGAAGGCGACACGATCTACGGACGCGGCGTTTCCGACAATAAGGGTCCTGCCATCGCAGGTATGTTCGCCATGCTGGCTGCACAGGAGATCGCAGGCAGCTTTAAGAAGGGCGTTCGCCTGATCCTGGGCGGAGCCGAAGAGATCGGAAGCCCCGACCTGGCCTATTATTTCGGAACCATGAAGCAGCAGGCTCCCAAGTACAGCTTCTCTCCCGATGCAAGCTATCCTGTTATCAATATCGAAAAGGGCTCTCATCATCCCGTCTTCTCCCAGACCTGGGAAAAGACCGATGCCCTGCCCCGCCTGTCCTTCTTCCACGGCGAAGTAACGGCCAACATCGTGCCCAGAGAGACCGAGGCCGACGTGCTGGGCCTGAAGGCAGCCGACGTACAGGCAGCTGCCGATCAGACCGCTGCGGCTACCGGCATCAAGTTCACCCTGACCGACACCGAAGGCGGTGTGCACATCCACGCACTGGGCGTTGCTGCCCATGCTTCCACCCCCCAGGTGGGCAAGAACTCTCTGCAGGCTATGCTGCAGCTGCTCACCCAGCTGCCTCTGGCAGAGGTTCCCTCCACCGCTGCCGTCAAGAGCCTGAACAGACTGTTCCCCTACGGCGACTACAACGGCAAGGCACTGGGCGTTGCGCAGGAAGATGAGCTGTCGGGCAAGCTGACCCTCAACTTCTCGATCTGCGACTTTACCGAAGAAGGCTTCACCGCCAAGTACGACAGCCGTACCCCCATCTGCGCCAACGACAGCAACATGGCCCAGGTAGCAAAGGCTGCGCTGGAGGGCTGCGGCTTTACCGTTACCGGCAACGAGATGAAGGCGCCCCATCACGTGGATGAAAACCTGCCCTTCATCCAGACCCTGCTGAAGGTCTACGAAGACTACACCGGAAACAAGGGCGAATGCATCGCCATCGGCGGCGGCACCTATGCCCACAACATCGAGGGCTCCGTTGCCTTCGGCTGCGAGCTGCCCGGCCGTGAATACAACATCCACAGCGCCGACGAGATGAACTCCGTCGAAGAGCTGCTGCTGGGCGCAAAGATGTTCACCCAGGTCATTCTGGATATGTGCTGCTGATTCTGCGTACTGCTTTTACGGCGGCCCCGCATAAGGGGCCGCTTTTTTCTGCTCTGCACCAAATCTTCACAGCTTGTTGATTTGCATCACAAAATGAAGCTGTAAAATGCAAAGGAACCTGATTTTGGGTGTGATCCCTTTTTCCGATCTATGAAATACGACATCAAACGATTTCTGAATAACAAGGCGGCAGCCTTTGCCCGCTGGCGCACCACGCGATACGGAGCCGACGCCCTGTCGAAGGCCCTTGCCACTGCCGGACTGGCGCTCTGGCTGCTGTCGCAGCTTTTGAGCATTCGCATTTTCTACCGGCTGGCGTGGCTTTTGCTGCTTGTCTCGGGGCTGCGCACCTTTGCGCCGGCCGCCTCCTGGCAGAAACGCCGCAAGGAGCTGGCGTTTTTCAACCGGCATTTCGGCCGCACATGGCAGAAGGTCTGCGGCTATCTCAATTATCTGCGACTTTCCGTCACCGACCGCAGCCACAAATACCTGCGGTGCAGTTCCTGCGGCAAGTATCTGCGGGTCCCCAGAGGGCAGGGAACTATTTCCGTCAACTGCCCGTATTGCAGAAACAAAACAAAAACAAGAAGCTAAAAAGGCTTCTTTGCGTCTTCCAAGCTTTCCTTTCTTTGAAAAAGCCGCCCCTGCTTTGGATCAGTTCCAATGCAGGGCGGCTTTTTCTTTGGGTGGATGGGAGAGATGAAGGTGATCCGATCGCCGCGTTGTCATTGCAGCAGGCAGACCGGGAACGGGCAGGAAATGCATTTCAAAGGGACGGCCGGCCGTTTGATGACCGTTCTTTCTTACCTTTCGGGCTCCTGTGCAAAGACGGTCAGGCCCTGCGCACCGGCATCGACGGTGAGGAGGGTGCCGGGCGCCGGGTCGCTTTGCAGAATGGTCTTTGCCAGCAGAGTCTCGACGCTGCTCTGAATGAACCGCTTCATGGGGCGGGCGCCGTAAACAGGATCGTAGCTGCGGTCGACGATATATTCCTTTGCGGCCTCGGTGATGCAAAGCTGCAGCGAATGCTCCTGCAGCCGCTTTTCCAGATGCTGCAGCTGCAGCCGGACGATCTGCATGGACTCGGTTTTGGTGAGAGGCTTGTAGAAGACGGTCTCGTCCAGTCGGTTGAGGAATTCAGGGCGGAAGGAGGCCTTCAGCAGGCGGCTGACGCTTTCTCTTGCCTCTTCGCTGATCTCACCGTCTTCGCGGATACCCTCCAGCAGCTGGGCCGAGCCCAGATTGGAGGTCAGGATCAGGATGGTATTCTTAAAATCGACGGTGCGCCCCTGGGAATCGGTGATGCGGCCGTCGTCCAGCACCTGCAGCAGAATGTTGAACACGTCGGGATGGGCCTTTTCGATCTCGTCGAAGAGAACGACGCTGTAGGGCCGGCGGCGCACGGCCTCGGTCAGCTGACCGCCCTCATCATAGCCTACGTACCCCGGAGGGGCTCCTATCAGGCGGGAGACGCTGAACTTTTCCATGTATTCGCTCATATCGATGCGCACCATGTTCTTTTCATCGTCGAAGAGGGTTTCGGCAAGCGCCTTGGCCAGCTCGGTCTTGCCCACGCCGGTAGGACCTAAAAAGAGGAAGGAGCCGATGGGTCTTCCCGGATCGGCGATGCCGGCTCTTGAGCGCAGAATGGCTTCGCTGACCTTGGTAACGGCCTCGTTTTGGCCGACGACGCGGCGATGGAGGATCTGCTCCAGCCGCAGCAGCTTTTCCCGCTCGCCTTCCATCAGGCGGGAAACAGGAATACCGGTCCAGCGTGCGACGATGGCGGCGATCTCTTCTTCCGTTACCGTATCGCGCACCAGGGAGCCCTTGTTCTTGCGGGCATCGGCTGCGGCCTGGGCCTGCTGCAGGGCCTTTTGCGCCGCGGGAATATCCTGATATTGCAGACGGCCGGCCGTTTCGTAATCGTAATTGCGTTGGGCGTCCTCCAGCCGGCCGTGAAGGCTCTCCAGGGTCGCCTTTAAGGTCTTGATGTCGTCGACGGAGGCTTTTTCCTTATCCCAGGCGGCTTTTTGCGCATTGAATTCTTCCCGCAGGCCTGCCAGCTCCAGCGACAGCTTTTCGCACCGGTCCCGGGAGATCTGATCGGTCTCTTTCTTTAACGCAGCCTCTTCGATCTCCAGCTGCATGATGCGCCGGCCCATGCCGTCCAGCTCTTCGGGCATGGAATCGATCTCGGTACGGATGGCGGCGCAGGCCTCATCCACCAGGTCGATGGCCTTATCGGGCAGGAACCGGTCGGTGATATAGCGGTCGGAAAGAGTGGCGGCGGCCACCAGTGCGTTGTCGTGAATGGTGACCCCGTGGTAGATCTCGTAGCGCTCCTTTAAGCCGCGGAGAATGGAGATGGTATCGGCCACATCGGGCTCGTCTACCAGCACCGGCTGAAAGCGGCGCTCCAGCGCGGCGTCGGTCTCGATGTATTTGCGGTATTCGTCCAGGGTGGTGGCACCGATGCAATGCAGCTCGCCTCTTGCCAGCATGGGCTTGAGCAGGTTGCCGGCATCCATGGCTCCGTCGGTCTTTCCGGCGCCGACCACGGTATGCAGCTCATCGATAAAGAGGATGATGCGCCCTTCGGCGTTCTTTACCTCAGAAAGAACGGCCTTGAGCCGTTCTTCGAATTCGCCGCGAAACTTGGCGCCGGCGATCAGGGCCCCCATATCAAGAGAAAAGATGGTCTTGTTTTTTAAGCCTTCGGGCACATCGCCCCGCAGGATCCGCTGGGCAAGGCCTTCGGCGATGGCGGTCTTTCCCACGCCCGGTTCGCCGATGAGCACCGGATTGTTCTTGGTCTTTCGCGACAGGATCCGGATCACGTTGCGGATCTCGTCGTCGCGGCCGATGACAGGATCCAGCTTCTGCTTTCTGGCCCGCTCCACCAGGTCGGTGCCGTATTTATTAAGGGCATCGTAGGTCTCTTCGGGGTTATCGCCGGTGACGCGGCCCGATTTGACGCCGGCCAGGGCGCTGAGAAAGCCTTCTTTCGTAATATCGAATTTCTGAAAGAGCTTTGCCAGCACGGGGTCGGGCTTTTCCAGCATGGCAAGAAACAGATGCTCTACCGAAAC
>JABUTE010000182.1 GCA_021443825.1 Bacillota bacterium | reverse complement strand
GCCCTGCTCAAAGGTGATGCCGAAGACCTGCTTGTGTTCTTCGGCAGCGGGCACATAGGCAGGATCGATCTTTACCACGTTGTAGGTGCCCTTTCTCTTTTCTTTGAGGATGGCAAGTGCCTCGGGCTCATAGCCGGGAGCGATGACGCCGTCGGAGACCTCCCGCTTGATCAGCTTGGCAGTAGCAACGTCGCAGACATCCGACAGGGCCACCCAGTCGCCGAAGGAGCAGAGACGGTCAGTGCCTCTTGCTCTCGCATAGGCGCAGGCCAGAGGAGATTCATCCAGACCGGCAAAATTCTCGACAAAGCAGGCCTTCTTCAGCTTTTCGGGAAGGATCCTTCCGACCGCAGCGGAGGTGGGGCTTACATGCTTAAAGGATGCAGCCGCGCAAAGACCGGTGGCTTCCTTCAGCTCTTTGACCAGCTGCCAGGAATTAAAGGCATCCAGAAAGTTGATATAGCCGGGGCGGCCGCTGAGGATCTCTACCGGCAGGTCGCTGCCGTCGTGCATAAAGATCTTCGCGGGCTTCTGGTTGGGATTGCAGCCGTATTTCAGTTCGAATTCTTTCATGAGACCTCCTTATCCGTTCTTGTTGATGAGCTTTTCTTCATAGGTGCCGGTCGCAAGATCGGTATAGCGCACATACAAAGAGATCTTGTTGTCGGCATCCAGGGCATTCCACAGCTTTTCGGTAAAGCAGCCGATGCAGTCGTCCATGGCGACGCGCTCCGGCTCGCCCTGGAAGGTGGGAATGGGATTTCCGTCGCATACGTAGGTATGGATGAAATGGCCCAGCCCTGCCTTAGAAGGATAGCTGAACCCGTAGCGGGCGCAGTCACTGCCTTCGGCGTCGATGCTTTTTAAGATGCTCATTTCATAGGAAAAATCGCCGTCTTTAAACTCCAGCATGGCGCTGATGCGCGGGGTGAGATTGGGAGCATCCGGTTCGAAGGCTCTTACCTTTAAGGCCTCGTGAAAGTTCTTTCCGGCCTTGATCCCCTCCCAGGCGGTGTCGGTCTGATCGCCGTTGGTCACGATCAGCTTGTTTTCGTGGCTGCGCACAGCCGCGTAGATGATCAGGCTGGGATCTTCCACCTTCGAGGCATCGAAGGGCTCGGTATAGAGAACACCGTCCTTCTTGGTGAAGACGCGGTTGCGGGAATTGGCACTTCTTCCCATGATAAAATAGGCAGATACGGCCCTTTTGCCATCGGGAGTCTTGCCGACGATGATGCCTCTTCCTACATAGGAATTGCCTTCGATCAGCTCTGCGATATCGTTGATCTTATAAATATCCATTTGTTGTATTACCTCTCGTTCCGTCAGGATCTGGCAGCGACGATCTGGGCGGAGATCTTTTCGGCAGCGGCGGGAAGCAGCTTCCATTCGGCCTGCTCCATGACTCTGCGCTGCAGGATCTCGGGGGTGTCGCCATCCAGGATCTCGACGGCTTTCTGGAAGATGATCTCGCCTCCGTCGGGGATCTCATTGACAAAATGTACGGTGGCACCGGTCACCTTGACCCCCTTTGCCAGAGCTGCTTCGTGGACCTTCAGTCCGTAGAAGCCTTCTCCGCAGAACGAGGGGATCAGCGACGGGTGAATATTCAATATGCGGTGGTCGTAGCGGGCCGTGAAGGCCGGGCTCAGAATGGCAAGAAAGCCTGCCAGAACGATGAGATCGATCTGCTGCTCTTCCAATACCGAGGCCAGCTTACGCTCGAAGCCCTCCTGGCCGCCCTCTGCCTTTTTGGAGATCCACATGCCGGGGATCCCTGCATCGGCCGCACGCTGCAGCGCATAGGCAGAGCGCACATTGGAGATGACCAGGGCTACGGTGCCGCTGTGAAGAATGCCGCTTTTTTCGGCATCGATGATCGCCTGCAGGTTGGTTCCTCCTCCGGAGACCAATACGGCGATACGGGCCTTTTTGTTTTCCATGATAACCTCTTAGAAAATGGTGATCTTGTCTTCGGACTTAACGATCTCGCCGACCACATAGGCATCGATGCCGTTTTCCTGCAGAACAGAGACGGCTGTCTCTTTTTCTTCTGCGGGAACGATGACGACCATGCCTACGCCCATGTTGAAGGTGTTGAACATGTCGCGGTCGGAGATGGGGAAGCCCTTGGCAGCCGATTCGGCCTGCATCGCCTTAAAGACAGGCAGAACTCTTACATCGGCTTCCTTGATCTTTGCGCCCAGACCGTCGGGAATGCTTCTTGGAACATTTTCGTAGAAGCCGCCGCCGGTGATATGGCTGATGCCGTGCACATGGCAGCTCTCCAATACCTTCAGGACAGGCTTTACATAGATCTTGGTGGGAACCAGCAGTGCCTCGCCGATGGGAGTATCGCCCAGCAGCTCTGCAGCGGCCTTATCGGTCATCACCTCTCTTGCAGGCTTGTGCAGATCGATGTTTTCTACATCGAACACCTTGCGAACGAGAGAGAAGCCATTGGAATGGATGCCGGTGGAGGGCAGTGCGATCACCGCATCCCCTTCTTTCATCCTGGAATTATCGATGATGGATGGCTTGTCGGCGATACCGACCGAAAAGCCTGCCAGGTCGTAGTCATCTGCCGTCATGGTGCCGGGATGCTCGGCTGTTTCGCCGCCGATCAGGGCGCAGCCTGCCTGCACGCAGCCTTCGGCAACACCTGCAACAAGATCGGCCACCTTGTGGGGGTCGTTCTTGCCGATGGCGATATAGTCGAGGAAGATGATGGGCTTGGCGCCGCAGCAGATGATGTCGTTGACACACATGGCGACGCAGTCGATGCCGACGGTGTCGTGCTTATCCATCAGCTGGGCGATCCGCTGCTTGGTGCCGACACCGTCGGTGCCGGAAACAAGTACGGGTTCCTCCATGCCCTTGATATCGGGAACGAACAGACCGCCGAAGCCTCCGATGTCGGAAACGACACCGGGAATGAAGGTCCGTTCAACGTGCTTTTTCATCAGCTTTACGCCTTCGTAGCCTGCCTCGATATCGACGCCGGCTGCTGCGTAAGCATCCGATTTGGATTTGCTGCTCATGGGTAGTGATTACTCCTTTCCGTTCCAGCAATAGGTGCAAAGCTCACAGGGCTCAAGGCCTATGGCTTCGATTACGCCCTCCAGAGACTGGAAATCCAGAGAGGCAAACTTAAACTGATCACAGATGGCCTGGCGCATCTTCTTGCCGCGCTCGCTGGTGCCGTCCATGTATTCATCCAGATGCTTCAGACCCTCTTCGCCTTCCAGCTGGTCGATGACTCTTCTTCCGATCAGCTCCATTTCGGATACGGAACGGGAGAAGTTCAGATACTTGCAGCCGAACATGATGGGCGGGCATGCAGACCGCATATGAACGGCCTTTGCGCCGTTGGCATAGAGGAATTCCACCGTCTCGCGCAGCTGGGTGCCGCGTACGATGGAGTCGTCGACGAACAGCAGGTTCTTTCCTTCGATCAGCTCCTTGACAGGGATCTGCTTCATATGGGCGATACGGTCTCTGTCTTTTTGGGTGGGAGGCATAAAGCTTCTGGACCAGGTCGGGGTGTATTTGATGAAGGCGCGGGCAAAGTCGACACGTCTCTGGTTGGCATAGCCGATAGCATGAGGCGTTCCGGAATCGGGAACACCGCCCACGTAGTCCAGATCGGTGGCAACACCGTTGACATCGTCTGTCATAGCCATGATGGCCCCGTTGCGGTAACGCATCAGCTCCACGTTCATGCCCTCATAGGTAGAGGTAGGATAGCCGTAATAGCTCCACAGGAAGGAACAGATCCTCTTCTTCTTAAGGGGCTTCATGAGCATGGTCATGGAGTCTGGGGTCAGCTCGACCACCTCGCCGGGGCCCAGATCCCTTTCGTAAACATAGCCGTTCTTTTCAAAGGCAAAGGTCTCAAAGGAGATGGCATAGCCGTCGTCGCGCTTACCGATAATGACAGGCAGACGGCCCATCTTGTCTCTTGCGGCGATGATGTTGCCCTCGTTGGTCAGGATCAGAATGGAGGCCGTTCCGTCGATCTGGTCCTGGGCGAAGCGGATACCTTCGCCGAAGCTGCTCTTCTGGTCGATCAGGGCAGCGACCAGCTCGGTGGTATTGACGGCGCCGCCGCTCTGGGAGTTGAAATGACCGCCGGAGAAGGTCAGATACTGCTTTTCCAGCTCGTCGCAGTTGTTGATCTTTCCGACCATGCAGATGGCATAAACGCCCAGGTTGGAACGGATCAGAAGAGGCTGCGGATCGCTGTCGTTGATGCAGCCGATGGCAGAGGTTCCTCTCATCTTTACCAGTTCCCCTTCGAACTTGGTACGAAAAGGTGCATTGTCCAGATTGTGGATCGAGCGCTGCAGGCCTTTTTCTGTATTATATGCTACAAGGCCGCCGCTTCTGGTTCCCAGATGCGAATGATAATCTACGCCAAAAAATACATCGGAAAGACATTCGTTTTTTGAAACGATACCAAAATAACCACCCATTTGAGTCTCCTTCTTTACACTACAGACGTTCCATGATGCCGGCATCCTTGGTAAGGACTGCCTGTGCATCTGCTTTTCTTCTGGACTTGAGTCTTTCCGACAGCTCAGCATCCGATAACGCCAGGATCTGCGCTGCGAGGAAGGCTGCATTTGCACCGCCGTCGATGGCAACGGTCGCAACAGGAATACCGGAAGGCATCTGCACCGTCGAGAGCAGTGCGTCCAGCCCTTCCAGATTGGAGGACTTGCAGGGAATTCCGATCACCGGAAGGGTCGTATTGGCTGCGACCGCACCGGCCAGATGGGCTGCCATGCCTGCTGCAGCAATGATCACGCCAAAGCCGCTGCTTTCAGCGCCTGCGCTGAAGGCCTTTGCTTCTTCCGGAGTCCGGTGAGCCGAATAGACATGGACCTCATAGGGGATCTGCAGGTCTTTCAGCACCTTGACCGCTTTCTGGATGATAGGCAGATCACTGTCACTGCCCATAACGATTCCGACTTTTTTCATTTTTCCCTCCTTTTACGATGTGCCGCAAAAAATAAAAAGGGCACACTTGTAATAGAGGACTATGTTCAAGTGTGCCCAGACGGTCGGCTTGGAAATAAAAATGCTGCTCCACTGTGGTGATCCACTAAATTCCGTCAGTTACAGCACTTTTGCAAATACCCGGATATTCTAACAGTAATTCGGCACAAAATCAATATTCCATATCCGAATTATGTTATTTTTTCAAGGCTTATCGTTCGACTTTTTCCTCGCAATAGAGGCAGCGGCAGACAGTCTGTCCATCCTCCTCTGCTTCAAAGAAGATCTGGGGAAGCTCCTGCTCGGTGGTGGTGATGCAGCGCGGGTTGGCGCATACATATCTGCCGGGGATCAGCTTCAGCTGCTTTTCGTCTGCTCCCTTTGCGCCCTTTGCAAGAGGAACCGTAGCGGGGAGCTGCAGCTTTCCTGCATCGCTGAGCAGCTTTAAAATAAGTGCCATGCGCATATATTTGCCGTTGAGGGCCTGCCTGAAGTAGGCTGCTCTGGGGTCGGCATCGACAGCAACGCTGATCTCGTTGACGCGGGGCAGCGGATGCAGCACCGCCATGTCGGCCTTTGCCAGCTTCATCTTTTCCGTATTGAGCACATAGCTGTTCTTCAAACGTTCGTATTCGTCGGCATCGGCAAAGCGCTCCTTCTGGATCCTGGTCATATAGAGAATGTCCAGCTGCGGAAGAGCGCCTTCCAGATCGGCTGTTTCGCTGTAGGGAATGCCGCTGTTTTGAAGCACGCGGATCACATAATCGGGTACCTTCAGTTCCTCAGGCGAGATGAGCACGAAGCGGATATTCTCGTACCGGCACATGGCGCTGATCAGAGAGTGGACCGTTCTTCCGTATTTCAGATCGCCGCAAAGACCGATGGTCAGATCGTGAAGCCTGCCCTTTTCTCTGTCGATGGTCAGAAGGTCCGCCAGGGTCTGGGTGGGATGGCAATGGCCGCCGTCTCCCCCGTTGATAAAGGGAACCGAAGCATTGCTCGCTGCAACGTAGGCAGAGCCGTCCTTGGGATGGCGCATGGCGATGATGTCGGCATAGCAGCTGACGATCTTTGCCGTATCGGCAACGCTTTCTCCCTTGGCCGCCGAAGACGATCCGGCGCTGGACATGGAGATGACATTGCCGCCCAGCTCGAACATGGCTGCCTCAAAGCTCATTCTCGTACGGGTCGAGGGCTCGAAAAACAGAGTCGCAAGAGTTTTGGTATCACACATATGGTGATACTTTGCAGGGTTCTGGCTGATGTCCTTTGCAGTTTCAATGAGAAGCTGCAGCTCCTGAATGCTCAGATCGACGATGTCAATTAAGCTCTTCATCTACTTGGTGCCTCCGATCCAGCTTTCGTCGGAGGGATTGTTGCGGAAGGCGATCAGTCTTGCGATATCTTCGGGCTTGATGTAGCTCTGCTCAGCGGCGACCTCGGCGATGGTGTCGAAGTTGGAGAGAGAAACGTTCTTTACGTTGGCCTCGGCCAGTCGGGTGAGCCCCTTCTGCATGCCGTAGGTGAAGATGGATACAACGCCCAGAACATCGGCACCTGCTTCTCTGAGCACATTGACCACCTCGATGACGCTGCCGCCGGTGGAGATCAGATCTTCTACGACGACCACCTTCTGGCCCGGCTCCAGTCTTCCCTCGATCTGGTTCTGTCTGCCATGATCCTTATTGCCGCTTCTGACATAGCCCATGGGAAGACCCATGATATGTCCGCAGATGGCTGCATGGGCGATGCCTGCGGTAGAGGTGCCCATCAGCACTTCCACTTCGGGATAGTTCTCTTTGATCAGGGTGACCAGACCGTTTTCCACATCGTTGCGCACCTCGGGAGAGGTGAGGGTCAGGCGGTTGTCGCAATAAACGGGGCTCTTGATGCCGGAGGCCCAGATAAAGGGCTCGTCGGGGCGGAAGAATACAGCCTTGATCTTGAGCAGATCCTGTGCGATGAGTTTATTGAGTTCCATATGTATCAGTCTCCTTTACGATTATTCTTCGTCTACAAATTCACGGATGCAGCGCTCGTAAGCAGCTACGGGATCGGCGGCGGCGGTGATGGGCCGTCCGACAACGATATAGTCAGAGCCGATGGCCTTCGCGTCTGCCGGGGTCATGACACGCTTCTGATCGCCCTTATCGCCGTCGGCGAAGCGGATGCCGGGGGTGACGGTCAGGAACTTTTCGCCGCAGAGGGTGTGGACCTTTTCTGCCTCCAGGGGAGAGCAGACCACGCCGTCAAGACCTGCCAGCTGGGCAGTCTTTGCGTAGTGCATGACCACCTGATCGATAGGTTCTTTGATCAGCAGATCCCTTTCCATGGTCTCCTGATCGGTGGAGGTCAGCTGGGTAACGGCGATGAGCAGAGGTCTGGTGCCGTCTTCTCTGGTAAGACCCTCCAGCGCGCCCTGCATCATGGCAGTGGCACCTGCTGCATGCAGATTGCAGATATCTACATCCAGATGGCTCAGGACAGCCATGGCCTTCTTAACGGTATTGGGAATATCGTGCAGCTTCAGATCCAGAAAGATCTTGTGACCTCTCTTCTTGATCTCTTTTACGATGGCGGGGCCTTCTGCATAATACAGCTCCATGCCGATCTTTACGAACGGCTTTCTTCCGGTGAACTTGTCCAGAAATGCATAGGTAGCTTCTGCGCTTGCAAAGTCGCAGGCTACGATAACGTCCTTGCCCATGTTATCTTACTCCTCCAATAATATCCTTTAAGTTATCGATTCTGTATGTATCCATGACGGCGGGAAGCTCTTCGATGATCTTCCTGCAGACCATAGGATCAACGAGATTTGCAGCACCCACCTCTACTGCGGTGGCGCCTGCCAGCATCATTTCGATCACATCCTCTGCCGTGGAAACGCCGCCGATGCCGATGACGGGGATCTTCACCGCATGGGCGACCTGATAGACCATGCGCAAAGCGACGGGAAAGATGGCAGGCCCTGAGAAGCCGCCCATGGTATTGGCGATCACCGGCTTCCTTGTCTTCAGATCGATGCGCATGCCCAGCATGGTATTGATGAGAGAGATGCCATCGGCCCCTGCTGCTTCGCAGGCTTTGGCGATAGCGACGATGTCGGTGACGTTGGGGGTCAGCTTAACGAAGACCGGCTTGGTGGTAACGGCCTTGACCGCCCTTACGACGGCTGCTGCCTGCTCGGGATCGGTGCCGAAGGTCATGCCGCCTCCGTGCACATTGGGGCAGCTGATGTTGACCTCCAGCCAGCCTACCTGAGGCTCCTTATCCAGCTTTTCGCAGGTATAGGCATAGTCTTCGATGGCAAAGCCGCTCACATTGGCCATGACCGGCTTATGAAAGCACTTGGCCAGCTTGGGCAGCTCCTCTTCGATGACCTTTTCGACGCCCGGGTTCTGCAGGCCGACGGCATTGATCATGCCGGCATAGCATTCGGCGATGCGGGGAGTCGGGTTTCCGAAGCGGGGATCTTTGGTGGTTCCTTTAAAGGAAAAGGTGCCCAGACAGTTGATATCATAGATTTCAGCAAATTCGTAGCCGTAGCCGAAGGTGCCGGATGCGGGGATGACCGGATTATCGATCTCGATGCCGCAAAGAGTTACGCTTAATCTTCCCACAGGATCTCCTCCTTTTTCATGACGGGACCGTCTTTGCAGATCCTCTTGTAGCCGGTAACGGTCTTGCAGGTGCAGCCCATGCAGGCACCAAAGCCGCATCCCATGCGCTCTTCAAAGCTGAACTGTCCGGAGGTGGTGCAGCTTCTGTAGACCGCCTTCAGCATAGGCTCCGGTCCGCAGCAATAGAAATACGAATAGGCTTTGGGAAGCCCGTCGGTAACGAAGCCCTTTACGCCCTTGCTGCCGTCTACAGTGGTAACGGTAACCTGGCAGCCCAGCGCCTTGAATTCTTCTTCGTAGAAGACCTCCGCTTGGGTGTTGAAGCCCAGGATCACCTGAGGCGTCTTTCCTTCTGCCAGCAGCTTTTTTGCCAGCAGATACATGGGGGGAACACCTACGCCTCCGCCGATGAGAAGAGGCGCCTCGCCGGCAGGAGCCAGGTCATAGCCGTTGCCCAGCCCGGTGAGCACCTGCAGCTGCTGCCCTTTCGTCATGGCAGACATCTGCCGGGTGCCTTTACCCACCACCTTATAGATGACGGTCAGCTCATTGCCGTTCAGGTCGCAGACCGAGATGGGTCTGCGCAGATAGAGTCCGTCCAGCTTGAAATTGACAAACTGTCCGGCTGCGGTGATATGAGAGCAATCGCCCTCCAGCACCATTTTATAGACACCGCTGACGAGAGCGGTATTCTCTTTAACGGTTAACAGTACGTCTTTCATCGTTGTCCTTTCCCCTGCCCTATGCGTCGATGGTGGAGATGGTCAGGGTGGTCTCCTCCAGAACGTCCAGCAGGACCTTTACGGTATCAAGAGACGTAAATACGGTGCAGTTGTTTTCGGTGGCCAGGTTGCGGATCTCGACGCCGTCGTTCATCTCAGGGCTGGAGCCGACATCTCTCGTATTGATGATATAAGCGATGTGGCCCTGGCGGATGGCATCGGCGATCTCCTGGCTGCCGGCATTGAGCTTGTGGAGCATATGGGTACGGATGCCGTTTTCCTTGAGGAATCTGGTGGTTCCTTCGGTGGCCTGGATGTTGAAGCCCAGGTTGTAGAAGCGGCGGATCAAAGGCAGTGCTTCCTGCTTATCCTTATCTGCGATGGTGGCGAATACGGTACCGTAATTCTGCAGGTGGGTACCGCCGGCCTGCAGCGCCTTATACAGCGCTCTGTTCAGCTTGTTGTCGTAGCCGATGGCTTCGCCGGTGGACTTCATCTCGGGAGACAAGTAAGCGTCCAGACCCTTGATCTTGTTAAACGAGAATACAGGAACCTTTACGTAATATCTGCTCTTTTCGGGAGGATACAGAGCGAAGATTCCCTGCTCCTTCAGGCTCTTGCCCAAAATGACCTCGGTGGCGATGTCAGCCAGCGAATAGCCGGTCGCCTTGGAGAGGAAGGGAACCGTTCTGGACGATCTGGGGTTGACCTCGATGATGTAGACATCCTCGTTCGCATCGACGATGAACTGGATGTTGTACAGACCCTTGATGCCGATGCCCAGGCCAAGCTTCTTTGCGTACTGCAGGATGATGCCCTT